>CAZXGY010000177.1:0-3613 GCA_964640455.1 uncultured Sulfurovum sp. | reverse complement strand
CTACTTACAAGATAACTTGCTTACCAATGTAGATGGCTTGAATAAGCTCACAAGTGTAGGAGATAATTTCAATATAGAAAGAAATCAACTTGTTCATTTAAATGGGTTAGTATCCCTTACAAACCTAGGAGGATATTTGGCTTTAAGAAATAACCCGAATTTGACAGATATTTCTGGTATAAGTAACATTGTAGGTAGCGATGGTAAAGTACTCTATATCACGCCAAACCAATACACTACTAAAGCTAACAGTAGTTTAAAATTCTGTTCAGCTACATGGGACTTAAAAGACATTAATGGTGACATTGCGGATGATATGACGTTGGTATGTGGTGCAGGGGCTGCATTAACACAAGCAGAACAACTTAGATCAGTAATGGAACTCAAATGTTCAGTCTCTTATACACAATTTGCAGCACACTTCGATGAAGCTACAGGCGTGTATGACACAAGCCTAGACTGTGCCTACCAAGAACTTACAGATAATGACTTGTTAAAGTTTACGATACTCAATGAGATACAAGGAAGTTTCTCTATTAACGATAATAACTTGACTAACTTAGATGGACTTTCTAATCTTAGTAGTATTGGAGGGTATTTTTACCTCTATAACAATAAAATTACAGATATTAGTGGACTTAGCTCTTTAACCACAGTAAATGGACTCTTCAATATCTCGTACAACCAAATGTTCAACCTAGATGGTTTGGCTTCATTGACCACTGTACAAGGGATAGTAAAAATGTACCATAACGCCAACCTAGATGATATTTCAGGACTTACCAACCTAGTGGGTGTAGATGGTAAAAAAATCTACATAGACAACACAGGGTATGCTGTTAAAGCAGATGGTACGGGTAGTCTTTGTGCTAGTAGATGGGACTTGTATGATACAAGTGGAAACATCGCAGATGATATGCGTACACTGTGTGATGGATATACCTATGTAGCAAGTGATGCAGACAGACTAAGAGATGTACTAGGTAAACGATGTAAGATAGACTCACTTACTTTCTACAGTAACTTTGTAGAATCAACAGGTACGTACAATGGAAACATTAACTGTACAGCACTTAAAGATGTAGAGATGAGTGGCTTTACAGGACTCTTAGAAGTGAATGGTAACTTTGCAGTAGAAGATTCTAATATCACGACTGTAGAAGAACTTATACGCCTTAAAAGCGTGACAGGCACAATAAGTATACAAAACAACACAAACCTCACAGATATACATGGACTCTCTAATACACTAGGGGTTGATGGACAAAAACTCATCTTAGATGATACAAATCAGTATGATATCAAAGCAGATGAGACTTTAGACTTCTGTCTAACAGGATGGGATATCTATACTGGTACTGTTAATAGTGCTGATGATATGACTACGGTGTGTGCACCGTAGTCATGCTGAAAAATATAGAGTATGACTAAGGACTCATAAAATGACAACTGTAAGTGGTTGGATGACAGCATCTGTTGCAGAAGAGTATCATGCTGAAGATAACTATTATACAAAAAGTATTGGTATTTTTAGAGGAGATAAAAGACTACTATCTAAACTTGGGATTAAAGAAGGGCAGGTAGTCAGTAAAAGAATTGGTAAGAAAATATTTAATAAGTTGTTGCAGGGGATTAACCCTGAAACAGGTAAGTCTATGTTTAGAAAGCTATCTAACGGTGTGGAGAGAAGAGCAGGTTTTGATGTGACATTTTCGCCATCAAAGTCAGTTAGTTTAGTGTATGAATTTGGCTCTGATGACGTTAGAAAAGCCATCTCACAAGCACACCATAAAGCTGTAAAAATAGCCATGGCGTCTATACAAAAACATATACAAGTACGTGTACCAGACATAAATAAAAAAAATAAGCAAAAACTAGTTCCTACAGAAATGTTATATATAGAAATAGAACATGATGTCAGTAGAGAAAGTGAAAGCGGAACAATAGACCCTGACCTGCATACGCATAATTTTATAATGAATATGGGATTGGCCAAGGGAGATGATAAAGTTAGATCACTCAATAATGATGAACTTTATCATAAAAAAAGAGGAGAAAATACCCATTTAATTAATCAAATAGGCTCAGAGTACAGACTTGTTTTAGCCAATGAAATGGAAAAAATTGGCTTCTTAATGGAGAATACAGATAGCAAGCAGAACTTTTATGAGATAGCTGGTGTGGAGAGGGAAACAATCTTAGCTTTCTCTCAAAGAGCACAGGATATAGAAATACAAGCTGATGAGTACTTAGAATGGAAGATACAAGCGGTAAAAGAAGAGGGTGAACACGAGGCTAGAAGTCCTGAGGTAATTGCTACTGCCATACAAAAAGTAAAAGATGACTTTGGTTTTAAAGATGTAAGAACTACAAGTCAAAATAATAAAATTTCTAAAAAGAATAAGGTAAACAGAAAAGAACTTAGAGAAGAAAATAGACAAAGGTTTGAGGATTTTAAAGGTATAGATTCTAGAGTATGGGTAGATAATATCATAGAACATAATAAAAAAGTTATCTTAGAAAAGAGAGTTAATCTATTAGAAGCTATTAAAGAAGAGTTAATTGCTTTAGCAGATAGAGAGAATATAGACAGTAAAGATATGGTGACGCTTCTATCTAATAATGCATATTTATGGAGTCAAGATAAAAGAGTTTCTCCATTTATTCAAAAAGTGAAAAATTTACTAATGAAACAAGTAGTGAAGAGAGCTGCTGATGTGGTTGCTTTAGCTATAGAGTCTATAGAACAAGAGTCATCTTTATTTAACCCTAAAATTATTTTAGACAGAGCTATGACTTTGGCTGCTACGGATAAAATAGCCCCAGAAGTATTAAAAAAAGAGATAGAGAAAGCTTTAGAAAATGGACAGCTCATTCCTTTTGTATTACACAATAGAAATATAGTACTCTCTACAAAGAATATCTATACTGCAGAAAAAGAAGTATTTTCTTTGGTTGAAGAGGGTAAAGGTCAATTAAACCCTTTGCTTAGTGTAGAACAAAAAAAGAAAATGGAAGTATATAGACGTGTTCATTTTAAGTTTAGAAAAATGAATAAGGGACAAGTTGCAATGGCAGACTTTTTCTTTTCATCAACAGATCAATTTTTTGCTATCAGCGGAGATGCAGGAACAGGGAAGACTTTTTCCTTGGCATTTATCAAAGAAGCGATTGAAAAAGTAGACCCTGCTTTAGCTAAAAAAATGGTAGGCATTGCCTTTACTGGGAAGGCATCTGCAAGATTAGAATCTGACTCTGGCATTATATCTTTTACTTTGGATTCATTTTTACTGTCAGAAAAAAACAGCGATAAAAAACAAGAAGGTGGAAGGATTATTGTAGTGGATGAAGCCACAATGATAGGATCTTTAAAGATGAAAAAACTGTTTGATTTAGCCAAGAAAAATGGTGATAGAGTGGTCCTTGTAGGTGACCCAAAACAATTTTCTTCTATCTCTGCGGGTTCATTGTTTAAAGATTTGTTGGACAATAAAAAAATCAATACATTTGAACTCACTGAAGTAATGAGACAGAAAAATAAAGAGATTAAAAATATCATTACATGTCAAGTTTCACCACGTTGTACCATTTCAAAAGCAATATCTTGAAAAAC
>CAZXGY010000176.1:0-3615 GCA_964640455.1 uncultured Sulfurovum sp. | reverse complement strand
TATACCTAGACGATGTAACATTTATGTAATATTTAGCTTAAATTATTCTTAAATTATAATTCAAGCATTGCTATACTATTTACACAGATATCATCCAAATACTCAATCCTCTTTTTACTCCTCAACCCATACAGATATAGTATCTATTGCACTATTTCCATTATTATCAATCACCGTAAGTGTTATGATATGGCTACCTTGCATTAAGTTATGTATCGTAACACTTTCACCAATAGCAAGAAGCGTGTCACCTTCTTCCCAAAGATAAGAAACTATTTTTGTCTCACTAGTACTTAAAGAAGCATCCAAGTCCAATGCTTCTCCTAGAGTTAGATTTTGGTCTTCCCCTGCATGTGCTATGGGCTTTATATCGGTTTGTGCATTATCTTCTGCTTCAATAGCTGCATAATTCACTGTCGATTGACTATAATTGTAAAAGCCATACCCTCCATCACTAAAGTTTCCTGTGACATTAAGTTCTAAACTATCATCAATATAGACCTGCACTTGAGTTTGCGTAAATTTAATTTTAAACAAATAACTTCTATAATCTTTCCATCCTATATTTCCTAAAGTCTTTCCACGTTGTAACTCTTCAATGCCCTGAGATGTATTATGTATCCATGCTCCTGAACCTATAGCTTTGGTGATGTGTGATATTGCCAAACCTTTTGGGGCACCATTTTGTGTACCTTGCTTCCAGTCAATCAAAAGATAATCTGAAGCATCATTAAACAAATCCCCTTCGTTATAACCTAACACAAATCCGATAAAGTCATCATCACTACTTGTATTTACAGTAATCTTTCCATTGAGTGTAAAAATCTCATTTTGGCTGGCTACATCGTTATGAAAAACCGTTGGTTCTCCATTAATAGTTTGAAGAATACTTCTATTATCATCTTGTAATACCCAATTACCTTGTCCATTTGCTTTCCATTCTGAAAGATTGGTCTTTAACTCTCTTACTATAGTTACTATACGTGAAAGAGTATTTGCTCTATTGCCTGCATTATCTATAACATTATATGTTATAACAAAACTACTTCCTACTATAGCATTTGTATCCACGGTATTGATAGTCTCTATTTTATCTGTAATAACACCATCTATATTGTCATAAGCAATAGCTCCCAAATCTACATAAGGTACCTTTTGAGTAGCGTAAACATGTGAAGAACCTCTAAGGCTCATTACAGGTTTTTCATGGTCAGTAGGAAGTACCACAATACTACACTCTACTATATTACTTTTTCCACTTGCATTAAAAGCATATACCATAAAGACATGGGTCTTTATTTGCCAGTAGTTTAAACCCTTTAGTAGACTTATTTCTCCTTGACTATTTATAGAAAAACTAGTTGTTCCATTTATTTTATAGCTAACGATAGGGCTATCTCCTCCTACATCTTCCTCTACTGTACCTACTACCGTTCCTATGCTTGCGTTCTCTTCTATGCTTAGAGTGAGCGGCTTGAGGACTGGTGGGTTTTCTGGTATGTTTAGGATGTAGATACGTACTGTACTGGGTGCACTCTCTCCTGCATCACTGAGTACGGTTGCTTGTAGCGTATATCTAGGGGTTGTCTCATAGTCTAGGGTTGCAGAGGACGAAACTCGTATAGTTCCGTTTTCATCTATGGTGAAGTTTTCAGCTCCTATGCCTGTGAGGGTATAGTCTGTGATAGTTCCATCACCCATACTTCTAATCTTTAGTTTTCCTACTACAGTATTTGAACTTATATTTTCATCTATACTTTTAGTAAATCTATATAGTGAAGGCTGTTCATCTACTACATCATTTAATATAATATGTACAGAGACTAAATCACTACTTCCATTTGCATTATATGCTATAGCTTGAAGCGTATACGTATTTTTTTGTTCATAATCTAGTATGACTTTCTGTGCCACAGTAATTGTGCCATTATTGTCTACCCTAAAGTGAGAGTTTCCGACACCACGAAGCTCTATTAATCCAACTAGAGAAGCTCCTTGATTAAGATCTAAAACACCTATTTCTGTACCCTCATCTGTATTTTCATCTATCGTTACAGTAAATTCTTGCAGACTTGGCTTACCTACTTCAGGCTCTATATCCTTTACAAATATCTGAAGATCAACCTTATTACTATCTCCGCTATCTGTTCTTGCTATAGCTATGAGGTTATATTCATCCTCATCTTCATAATTAATATATTTTGTTGTTCGTATCGTTCCGTTTACATCTATACCAAATGGCACATTTGGGTTTAAAATATCAAAACTTCTAATGGGACTTCGTCCCTCTCTAGACTGCTCTATCTTTCCTATAATTGTACCTATGGCTATATTTTCATTTATATTAAGTAAATACACCAAATCAAACAATGGTGTATCTATCTCATTGATGATACCTATAGATAGCTTTATAGGAAAACTCTCATTCCCAGCCTCATTAACAGCAGATATACTTATGCTATATGTATCTGATTTTTCATAATCAATCTCTGCTCCATTGGCAATAGTAATCTCCCCCGAGTCATCTATACTAAACGATACATTATCTTCTCCACTTATCTTATGTTCTACGATGCTTAGGTTACTATCTATAAAATTGGCTTGACCCACAACTGTTCCACTAGGACTATTTTCGACTATATCAAAAAGTTCTATACTTTCTAACGTTGGTACTGTAGCGTTAGGGTCTGCCAAAGGAGTACCCTCTATCACTTTCACTATGAGTTCCATACTTATGCTGCGTTTACCACCTGTACCCACAGCTATCATATCTAGTTTATAGAGTGCATCTATAATGAACCCTGAACTCTCAACTACTTTTATAAGTCCTTCTTTGTCTATGCTAAATGAACTGTTTACATCACCATGAAGTTCTATATGGTCTATACCATTGACACCCTCACTCACAATATTGACTTTTCCTACAATACTATTGGTTGGTATAGTATGAGGTATTTCAAGTGCCAGTGGTCTTAATTGAGGTGCATCGGTATCAAGTTTTTCATAGATGAGTTTATAGCTCTCTTTTATTCGTGGTTCATCTGCATATATTTTCACTACTATTGGCTCAACAAAGATATCATAAGGTTTAAACAGTATTCTCTTATCTACTGCTGGTACCCAAAGTAAAACATCATGATAGTTTATATCTACTTCATTATTGAATACAAATGTTTTTTCCGTGAAGAGTCTTTTAGCTGCATCATCTAACTTTTCATCAAGTGCTTTGGTATCATAGCCTACACCTAACAACTCTCCACTTACCTGATAGATAGCTTCAGTCAAGGCATTGACTCTAAAAGCAACCAGTTTAAGGTCACTTCCTTTTATAATAGCATGAAGCGTTCCATTGTTTTGTGTAGGGGTGATGTCTCTTATGAAGTCATCATCTCTATCAACATCCTCTCCTCCTTTTGCACTGACTACATAGTAAGCATCATCTTCAAAGTTGCTGTAGTCACTTTGGTTAAACTTGACTAGTCCTGTTTTAAAGATGCTACTATGACTGGTTGTCTTACCTCTATATACCACATTAGGCACATTACTACCATAGGTATCTGCTGAGATTATCTCAACCTCTGCATCTGCTATTGGTCCTAGTTCTACAGAGTTTTT
>CAZXGY010000175.1:0-3617 GCA_964640455.1 uncultured Sulfurovum sp. | reverse complement strand
TCTCTTTTATCTTACGTCCTAGTCCATCATAGTCCCATGAAGTCTTTAAACCATTGGCATCAGTCAAGCTTTTTACTGTTCCAAAGCGTGCATCGTAGGTTTTGGAGATGCTGTAACCTGCTGCATCTTTGATGGAAGTTTGAAACTTTCCTAAAGTAGCCTCATCATACGTATAGATAGTCTTTGCTGTAGTAATACCTGAACCTGATATCTTCTCTGAAGCTTTGTTACCATGGATGTCATAGGTATAGACTTTAGTAAGCTCAAGTGTACTTCCTTCATTGGCTATCTCTTTAACAAGCACCCCTGTCTCTGCATCATAGCTAAAACTTGAAGAGCGTTTTATACTGATTCTACTCCCTATCTGATGGGTCACAAAAGCCTTGGAGAGTCTTCCTATATACCACTTGTCTGTATCGGCTGTGGCGTAGGTATTGCTAGTGGTTTTTATGGAGCTGACACTAGAGAGTGCATCTTTTATGGTATCTACAGTGGTTTTTACATTACCATAGCCATCACTACTGAGAGTATTTTCATGTGTGGTAGTTTTTAAAAGTGTTTTAGTATCTGGGTCATATACCTTTTCTATATTTGAATAGGTATAAGGCTCATAGATTTTTGTTCTAGTTGAAGCATCTTTGTAAGCGATACTGTTTACAGACAATCCTGTATCAGTGTCACCCCTATCTGTATTGCCTGAGATAATTTCATATGGCATGCCTGTAAATTGGTAGCCATCGGTATCATCTGCACCATTTTTCATACCTATTTGTTTATATCTTGTAATCATAGTCATAGCTAAAGTTTGCTCATAGGTACGTATCTCATGAAAGCCTTGCATGCCTCTGAGTTTGTTAAAGACATAGCCATAGTATTTGTATCGTATGATATTGCTATCGTTTGTTAAACCATTGAGGCTGTGAACAGAAGAGACCACAGGTATGGCAGGAGTGATCTCTATATTGTCATTGGCTATATTATTAAATGCATATTCGTTACGGTGCCCATGGGTAGAGTAGTTATGGTAGATATCACCTTGTGTCATATATTGGTAAAAGAGTTCTATAGATTCATCTGTTCCATTGTCAATACCATCTACAAGCAATTGATGATTAGTATTGACATAGACTCTTTTTTGTTCTATCCCTTCATAGTACTTATCAGAAGTAAAAACCTGTATGATATCTGCCAAGCCATCACCATTCACATCAGCAAACTGTGTTCCCATATCAAATCCATCACTATCTGCAAAGTAAGTATCTGGTAAGTTTTGAGAGTATGCGTAATTGAAATAGAACTTTCCACCTTGGTTAAAGTAAGCACGTCTGTATCCTGTACCATTATCTCCTAAATAGAGCTGTACAATATCTGTTAAACCATCACCATTCATATCGACAAGTTTAGTACCACCTTGTTTACCATCTTCTCTTGCAAAGTAAGCACTATATGGCAATTGGGTACTATAGTCAGTATCATAGATAAATGTTTTACCCGTATTGAGGTAGACCTTTCTTTGTGCATCGCCACCGTAGTGACTGCTTGATTTAAAGAGTTGTATCAAATCTACCAAACCATCACCATTGATGTCAGCTAGTCTCGTACCCATATCTTTACCATCACCATCACAAAAAAATGTGTTAGGAATAGCATATCCACCTTGTTGTGGATCAGAGAGTTCAAAGATACCCCCACTGTTTATCCACACATGCGATTGAACTGCACCACCATAGTAGATATCAGGATTATAGATTTGTATCAAGTCTACCAAGCCATCACCATTAATATCTGCCAATCGTGTACCCATATCTTCACCATCTTTATCTGCAAAGTAGGCATCAGGGAGATGTATGGATATGTTATGATTGTAGCTAAATCCAGTGGGACTATTTAGATATACTTTACGCTGTGCAACACCACCATAATCCACATCATTAGGAATATAGAGCTGTATCAAATCGACCAATCCATCACCATTGATGTCAGCTAGTCTCGTACCCATATCTTTACCATCACTACCTGTAAAGTAGGCATCGGGTAACGTACTGTCATACGCATAAGAGATAAATTTACTCCCTGTATTTATCCATACATGTTTTTGAGGTACACCGCCATAGTAACTATTATCAGGGTTATAGAGTTGGATAACATCTACCAGACCATCTCCATTAATATCTGCTAATCTTGTTCCCATGCTCTCCCCTATATTGGAAGAGAAGAATGCACCAGGCATACCACTTGTGTATCCATTGGTACAATTGTCTATCGTTGTACCATTATTGAGACATACCTGTTCTTTAGATGTACCATCTGCCATTTGGTACATCTGTATAATATCTCTAAGCCCATCACCATTCATATCGACAAACTGTACACCCTTGTCTTGTTTGATGCGGTAAGATAGATTTAGATTACCACCCAAACTGACTCTTACTGAGGAGAGAGGTAGTGACATATCTGTATTAGCAAGTAGATAGTTATCACTATCTTTCCAAGAGAGATTTAATGATTTTAAGTTCGCTTCAGGCACCTCTTCTGTAATAGATGTGACTTTAGAACGTTTTGAGCCATGTGTTTCATTTTCATATACGATGTTATAACTTCGCACAAAGGTGTTTGTTTCTGTTTTAACAGTGACTTTATCAAGACGGCTTCCTATATACTCTGGTGAACCTGAAAAATACCCTGATATCTTATCTGTTCTTGTTGTATCGTAGTGATACTCTACACTGTTATCTGCATACGTTACAGAAGTAATGTAATGCTCTCCTGTACTTGGTGTAGAGTGGTAAAAGAAGTTTATTGCATTGTCAAAGCTATCTTTGATGGAAGAGACTTTCCAGAACTTACTTACACCACTAGAGGTCTTTTGTGCTGCATCATTGGCATGACCATAACGATAGGTTAGTCCACTTTTAGTTTTTACTTCAAACCATGGATCACCTGCACCATTACTATTGGAATGAGCAATGATTTTACTATAGTTATCTATCTCAGTTCTATACTCTGCACCATTTGTTCCATAAGCAAACCCATTAGTCACAATAAGTCTCTGTCCATCTAGACAGAATCTATCATTGGCATTATAGTTGACACCAAATTTATGATTATCTCCATCTACTGCTCTGCTTTGAGAACAACGGGTAATTGCACTCACCCCACCAATACTCCAACCTACACCCATGTAGCCATTACCACTACCAGAACTGTAGTTAAGTGAAAGCTTAGGCTCCATCCCTGCCACACCTGGTGGGACATCTATTTTTAGGGAGTAGTTTGCTGTACCTTGGTTGACAGAGAACTCACCTTTAGTGGTACCTACAAAGGTGCTGTCTTTTTGTATGTCACTCTCATCAATCCCATCTTCTATGGTTATGACTACTGTATCACTTGTTTTAAGACCCTCACTATCAGTAACAGTGAGTGTAATAGTATGTACACCCAAAGACAAACTTGCAGTAGAGAAAGTACTTCCTGAACCTAAAACAGTTGAACCTTCAGTCCAAGAGTAGCTTACCACTTTATCTACGTTACTAATAGAAGCAGAGAGGGTTTGTACCTGATCTTCACCCAGTATCTTATCTCCACCTAGAGAGACTTGTACTTCAGAGTATGGTACA
>CAZXGY010000174.1:0-3618 GCA_964640455.1 uncultured Sulfurovum sp. | reverse complement strand
AAAGATGTCAAAATCTTTTGGGGGTATGGACTCTACCCAGACCGTGAAGGTAACTTTGTGAAGAAAAAGATGTCTGAGTGTACAGGTGCAGAGATGCTTGAAGAGCTCTACTACCACCTCAAGATACAAGAGCTCATGAAGCCTGTAACAGACGCGGGGAAAGTAAACTGTATCCCTGTGGCTATGCCATTTGTAGATGCACTCTTTATGCCTCGTACACTTGGGGACAGACCAGAGGTTCTTGTAGAAGGTGCCACGAACTTTGCCTTTTTAGGACAGTTTGCCGAGGTAGAAGATGACTGTGTCTTTACGGTAGAGTACTCAGTACGTACCGCTCAAGTTGCGGTCTTTGGACTCTTTGAAGCAGACAGAGAGGTAACACCTATGTATGACTCCATACATAACCCACTAGTACTTATGAAAGCAGCAAAGGCTATAAGTAGGTAACATCCATGTAAAACTAATCCATTATCTATCTTGGGTTAGTTTTTTATGTGTCGACTCACTACCCTCTTCGTAAAAAATCTCAATACTATTTCAACAATAAAAGCTAAACCAAACGCACTCAAAATATAGATGGCAATATATGGCATCTCATGCTGAGTCGTATAGTAAAGGGTTAAAATAGCAATACCAAACATACTTACTATGGCACTAATGACAAGCAGTTTGTTTGCACCTGTTTCTTTGATACGAAACAGATGTCCCATATGTGTAAGTCCTTGAATGATAAGTACAACCAGTGCTGCGATGCTCGTAACCTGAGCTAGATTTAAAAACAAAATCATAGGCACAATCAACACTGCACTGATAATAAGCCCTTCATACGATGCATGTATGCTGTAGGTATAGACTTTGGGAAGGGTACCCTCTTTTGCCAAAGTATAGCCTATCTCTGTTGCTGCATAAAGTGTTGCATTTATCGCAGAAGCTGTAGCTAAAAGAGCTGTAGCCGCCATAATTTTGAAACCTAAAGAGCCAAATATAGGCTCAGCCACCTGAGCCAAAGCATAGTCCTTAGCTTTCAGTACTTCATCAAGTGACATATTTCCCAAAACTGCAACGCTAGTAAGCACATAAAGTAGTCCTACTAGTATGATGGTAATGGTCATGGCTTTTAGCATGGTTTTTTCTGGGTTTTCCATATCTTCAACAGTGTTGGTTATAACGCTGAAACCTTGATAGGCAAAGAAAGTAAGTCCTACAGCAAAAAACATCTGATGCATAGCAGGCATCTGAGTGCTGCTTAAAAGCTTTGGGTCTACATAAAAAAGTGCCACCCCTACAAAAACAAGCAGTATGGTCAACTTAATAAATACGATGATATTCTCTGCTTTTGAAACAAAAGCTGCCCCTATAAGATTGATGGCTATAAAAAGACCTACAACACACAAAGCAAAAATATTTGCACTTATAAGCCCCTCAGGTATAAACGTTACGGCATAGACACCAAATGCCTTGGCTACGGCTGCAATAGTAATGAGCTGAGAAAAGTAAAAAAGTATCCCTATACTTCCTGAAAACAGACCCTCACCATAGCCTTGCACTAAATACTCAACTATCCCTCCACGTGAGGGGTACGCCACAGCCAGCTTTGCTAAAGAATAGCCACTTAAAAGTGCTGCAACTCCTCCAAGAACAAAAGATATCCATACCAAATTACCTGCAATAGAACCCGCTTGTCCTATGACAATAAATATACCTGCACCTACCATAGATCCGATACCTAACAATACTGCTGACCATAGTCCAAATGCTTTTTTAGTATTCATAATATTTTGCTCCCTTATTTAGATTGATATGATAGTGCAAATAGATAAATTACTTATGAATATAGTAAAAATATGTCAATTTGACATATTTTTGCACTTCACATCAAAAATAGACTATCATAACACTATAACACCCCAAAAAGGAGCCAAGGATGGATGGTATGATAAAAGTCTCTTACACAGTAATGTGTAGAAATGATGTGAGTAATGAAGTAAGTTTAAATGCCTTACTTAACAATGAAAAGGTAATGAAAGCCATAAAAAGTGAATTTGCTACAGGACTTAGAAACTTAGCACTCTCTGTAAAAGAAGAAAATACAGTCTATATTAAAACACAAAAAGAAGTCTTTGAATTTACAGCAAGCAAAAATGACTTTGCTGACTTGCTAGAACTTACAGAAGAAGATGCACGTAAAAACAAGCGTTTGAAAAAAGAGTGTGATGGTGTGGAGTTGGTAGATATCATCACTATGGATGCATAGATATTTACGTATTTAACCAAGCTAAAATCTCACTTGCACTTCCTTTAAAGACGATGGGCATTTTACGCTTTTCAATCTGGTAGTCATACATTGGATCATAATATTCTCGTAGGAGTATCTCTATCCACTCTTTGTGTTGGACTAGTTCTCCTGAGCTTTCTTGTAGCGTGAATGCCTCTAAGAAGAGTTGGTTTATACTCGTATAGCGTTCTGTACCTAGACGTTTTTTAATACGCATTAGATTACGTTGGGCATCAGAAAACCACTCTTCTACCCCTTTCTCACCATAGACACTTTTATAGTTTAGTAAAGCCTGTGTAACATATTCATCAAAGGTAATATCTACACGTTCAGACATCGGTGTATCTAAGAGAATAAGTTTACCCTTTTGTACATTATCAAATATAGGTTTAGGTATATTAATACGCCCAATATTGCGACTTTCATCTTCTACAATAAGCACATCTTTATTCATGGCATCATGTTTTATAAGTGCATAGGCAAGTTCATTTTCGAAATCAATCTGTGAAGGTTGTGCTGTGGTAAATTCACCAAATGATGAGCCTCTATGGTTTGCCAAACCTTCAAGGTCTATGCTATTTTTAAGTTGATGAATAAGTAGTGTCTTACCACTCCCCGTACGACCACCAAGAATCAAAGTATCGAGCTTCTCACTGATGATGCGTTCACTCTCTTGCATCAAAAAAGAACGAAAGGCTTTATAGCCTCCTTTAAGACGAGGGAGTGTAACGCCTGCTTCTTGCATCCATGCTTGTGAGATTTGAGAACGCTGTCCTCCTCTAAAGCAGTAGAGATAGGCATTTGGATGTGCATGAAAAAAATCCACCCAAGCACGTACACGCTCTTGCTTGACAGGTGCTACTAGCTCCTTACCTAAAGCCACCGCACTTGCATTACCCTGCTCTTTGTAACGTATGCCTATAAGATGACGTTCTTCATCATTCATAAGAGGCAAATTGACTGCTCCACCAAAAGCACCCTTTTCAAACTCTACAGGAGCACGCACATCAATGAGTGGTCTTTGCTCTAGTACAATACTTCGGAAATCTTCAGTCAAGGGTAAATCAAGCTTTTTAATAGCTTCTATTTCATCAATGCTTCCTAAAGGTAGCTCTTCATGCATACTAGATGATTTCAATAAGATGTGCTCCCTGCTCTACCGTCTCACCGATACTACTAAGTTCAAGTCCTGATTCACGCGTAAGTGCAAGGAAAGCCTCTACACTCTCTTTTCGTACAACACAAAGCAGACCACCAGAAGTTTGAGCATCACATAAAATGTCTTGCTGCTCAGCTGTCATAGGGCTAATGTGATGCCCATAACTCTCAAAGTTACGGCGTGT
>CAZXGY010000173.1:0-3649 GCA_964640455.1 uncultured Sulfurovum sp. | reverse complement strand
TACTAAGTGATTAGACGGTGAGAGGTGGATTTACACAGTTTATTTTACAGTCCCTGCTAAACTTATGGATTAGAATAGATATCTTTAATTATATATCATCTCGATAGACATCTGTCATATCAAAATCATAGTCAGGTTCAATACTTGGAATATTTTCTAATGATTTAAGATTCACTTCTACAGCCTTAAGATCATAGTCATCCCCTTGTACAAAGCTTTGTGACTGTGCATACTCTTTTTCACGTGCCATCTGCTCTTTTACCTGTTTCTCTGTAAGTGTTTTAGTCGTCTGCGTTTTGTTACTGTCACTCTTCTTTAGCGTAGCATTAGATTCTTGCGTACTGTTTGTCTCCGCATGAAGAGAGATGATTAAAAGAGAGCCTAAAAATATCTTATACATAATAACACCTTATTATTTTTATAGTTTAAGATTATATAATATTCTAAACTATCTCTACTTGACTTACATCAACCTTCCCGCTAGATAGCCAGATGCAAAGCTCCACTGTAAGTTATACCCACCACAAGGACCATCAATATTCATCACTTCACCACAAAAGTATAAGCCTTTTAGCTTTTTACTCTGCATGGTATAAGGATCAATCTCTTTAAGATGTATGCCCCCTCTAGTTATCATAGCCATTTTAAAGCCATCATGTCCATTTATGGTAAGTGGTGTCCAAGCCAGTAGTCTATAGAGTTTGTCTCGGTTAGCACCTTTTTGTTTGGCTAAACCAAGGGTAGGTTCTACTTCTGCTAATTTACACAACGCTAGACTGACAGACTCAGGAAGTAGGGTAAGCAGCAAATCTAAACTGTTTTGATGCGGATTCTTATCTAATGCTATTTTGAAATGTTGGCGTATTTGCTCTTCATTCAAACCTTTTGTCAGATTGACTAAAACAGGTACTTCATCAAACTTCGCTAAAAGTGGGGTGATTTCACGAGAAAAGTCAAGGACTACAGGACCTCTAATTCCCCCCTTCGTAAAGATTAAATCTCCTTGAGAATGAAGTTTTTTATATTTTTTCATATCAACGTGTATAGCAACCTTTGCAATGGTATCAGCCCTACAGTTTTCTACCCACTTTTCTTTAACTTTCAGAGGCATCATAGCAGGATATACATCTGTAATTTTATGTCCTACAGACTCTGCCATAGGGTAGCCATCTCCTTCAGCACCTAACACAGGGTAACCCATACCACCCGTAGCAATGACTACTGCATCAGCATAAAAAGTATCTGTGTGTGTATTTACACCTGTTACATGCTCTTCATCATGCGCCAATGTTTCTACTTTTTGTGAGCAAAGTACGGTGACTCCCACATTTTGCATCTCCTCAGCCATGGCATTAATAATAGTAGATGAGCTATGTGTAATAGGAAAAACCCTATACCCATCAGGAGCATGACTCTCTACACCAATGTTAGAAAAAAATGCCATAAGTGCTTTATGGTCTAACGCTTCAAGTGCAGGGGACATAAAGCGTCCATCACGTCCAAAACGTGACATGAACTCTTCATTTGAAAGGGTATTGGTAAGGTTACAGCGTCCACCACCAGTGGCTTTAAGTTTGGCACCTATCTTAGAAAGCTTTTCTAAAAGAAGTACAGACTTTCCCTCACGGGCAGCAGTAATAGCAGCCATCATCCCAGCTGCACCAGAACCAATGACTATAAGATCAAACTTAGACACTCTATATTTCCTTTACCATTTATCATACACTGCACAAAGAATGCACACATAAAAAAGTATTATACATTAACCTTCCTAATGAAACATTCTTTCTTCCCTCCCTAAAATTAGGAAGGTTATCTACAGAACAACTAAATACCCAATCTATTTTATGTTAAAATGAGGCATTAAAACACAATGTAGGGAGATACTCAATATAGCCATGACGACTTATACTACACAAACCATGCAAGAGCTACTCCCCGAACTTCAAAAAATACTCTTAACCAAAGAAAACATTAGCTTTTCTGTACTCAATCCTGACTTAAGTGAAGGATACGCGGGGCATAACGTAGAGATAGAGAAGAAAAAGTATCTCTATAGAGGCTACAAAGCATGGTCAGATTTGGCAGAACTTCTTAAATGTAAAATGCTTACACCTAAAGAGGGTGAGTATCCTCTGATAAATCTCACATTTACTAAACTCAAAGATGATTCATTTCATACCGATGTGAAGAGCAGTGAAAAGTATGGTATAGACTCTCACTTTGCTCTTATTCAAAAAATGGAAGAACCTGCTTTTTTCTACTACTACAACCAAGCCCTCGATAATGTCAAAGTAGAGAACAGACAACGCATTTTGAATCTGGGTATCAATAGAGGTGATGAGTTTGAAGTCATCAAAAAGAGACTAGATACTAAAAAATATGAAGAACTAAACTTTGTAGGTATAGACCACTCAGAGTCATCTATAGCGTATGCTAAGCATCTTTTTCCTGAAAAAAATGTAGACTTTTATGCACAAGACATAAACCACCTAGACGAGCTCAAACTAGGGCAGTTTGACCTACTTATAAGTATAGGAACACTCCAGAGTCCAAGCATAAACTTTAAACCTTTTTTTATGAAATTAGTACAAGAATATCTCAGTAAAGATGCAGCCATTATTTTAGGTTTTCCCAATAGCAGATGGACAGGAGGAGAAATGCTTTACGGAGCAAAAGTACCTAACTATGCCATGTCTGAAATGGGACATCTCTTTAATGATGTAATATTTTGTAAAAAATACTTACAACAAAAGAAATACCGTGTAACACTAACAGGTAAACAATATATCTTTTTAACGGCAACTAAAATTAAAGTATAATCTATAGCAATATATTTTGACATTATTAAGATAAAATGTTTGGATGCATACATTTAAAACAACATTATTATTATTTTTTCTCTGTTTTATCCCTCTAACACTCTATGCTGTAGTACCCAACACCCTTCAACCCATTACCTTGCAACTACAATGGAAAGATCAATTTGAATTTGCAGGCTTTTACGCAGCAAAAGAAAAAGGTTTCTATAAAGAGGTAGGGCTTGATGTCACGTTTAAACCTTTTGATCCATCTCATGACATTATCGATGAAGTACTTAATGGGCATGCAGAGTATGGTCTTGTCTCTTCAGCACTTATTAGTCGGTATTTAAAAGGTGCTCCACTTATATTTGTAGCAAATTTTTTCAAATATTCACCTTTACTTCTTGTGAGCCAAGAACCTTATGCACTCCCCAGTGACTTAAGCGGTAAAAAAGTTATGGGTGTTTCTAACGAAATAAAAAGTGAAAATATTATGTTGATGTTTAAAAAGTTCAATATGTCACAAAAGGATTTTTTAACAGTCTCACCAAATTTTAATATCCAAGACTTTATTAATAAGAAAATAGATGCAATGACCGTATATGCAACCAATGAGATTTTTGAACTTGTAAAATCAAAAATCAAATTTAATGTTATCTACCCTTCTGCTTATGGCATACCCTCCTATGACCTAAATCTTTTTACGACAAAAAAGGAACTAAAACAACATCCTCAAAGAGTAGCTAATTTTAGAGAAGCCAGCATAAAAGGCTGGGAATATGCACTCTCGCACCAAGAGGAGATTATCAAACTCATCATGGACAAATACAACAGCCAATATAAGT
>CAZXGY010000172.1:0-3650 GCA_964640455.1 uncultured Sulfurovum sp. | reverse complement strand
AAAAAAGAGATAGCTAGGATTATTAAGAAAAGAGACTCTTATGCACAGAAAAAAATAGCAAAAGAGAAACTGCTTAAAAAACTCTCGGTAGATGAAGAGACGTATAATGTAAAGCTTGAAAAAATTGTCGATAAACAAAACTCTTTACGTTCAACACTGGCAAAACTAAATATTTTGCATACACAAGAGGTCGATGAAGCACGTAAAATAGCAGCTGCCAAAAAAGAGGCAATGCGTCTTGAAAAGAAACGTCAAAGAAGAATACGTAAAGCCAAAGCATTGGCACGTGCAAAGGCTAGAAATGCCAAAGAAGCTTTACGTAAGGCTAAGACAGAAGAAGAAAGAGCTACAGCACGTCGTGCAGCTAAAGAGGCAGAAGTTGAAAAGAAAAAAGTCTATAAAGCAAGTGCAAAAGTACGACAGATAAACTCTTCATATACAAAATCTAAAACCTATAAATATAGAGGTAATAAAACTATATCTCCTTTAGCAGGAGCTAGAGTTATTAAGAAGTTTGGTACTTATGTTGACCCTATTTATAAGATTAAAATTTTTAATGAATCTATTACTTTAAAAGCAAAAACAGCTAATGCTAAAGTAAAAAATGTGCTCAATGGTAAAGTGGTATTTGCAGGAAAAAGTTCGATGTTAGGAAAAGTTGTTGTGGTCTCTCATAGTAAAAAAATACACACAGTTTACGCAGGACTCTCTAAAATAGCACCTACAATACGTGTAGGATCAAAAATTAAAAGAGGGTATGTAGTAGGAAAAGTGACTGAAAAGCTCATCTTTCAAGCAACCAAAAATTCGAAACATATTAACCCATTGAAGCTCATAAAAATCTAGCTTCTTTGTACTTTAAACCCCTCCTAACCAAGCTTTAGATATAATCGCGAAATTATATATAAAGGCTTTTAGTGATTAAACGCGTATTAGTAAAATTTTCTGGTGAAGCTTTGGCGGGTGAAGAAGGGTATGGGATTGATACAAAAATCCTTAACTTCATTGCTGGTGAGATAAAAGAACTTGTAGACAATGGTGTTGAAGTAGGTATCGTTGTAGGTGGTGGTAATATTATCCGTGGTGTATCTGCTGCTGCTGATGGTATAATCAAAAGAACATCTGGCGATTATATGGGTATGTTAGCAACTGTTATTAATGGTGTAGCTATCCAAGAAGCGTTAGAGCACTGTGGTCTTGAAGCTAGACTTCAATCGGCTATAGATATGCAAGAGATTGGTGAAGCATTTATCGTTCGTCGTGCTCGTCGTCACTTAGAAAAAGGACGTGTGGTTGTTTTTGCTGGTGGTACGGGTAACCCTTACTTTACTACGGATACTGCAGCAACACTCAGAGCTTCAGAGATAGAAGCAGAACTACTCATCAAAGCAACGAAAGTAGATGGTGTATATGATAAAGATCCTAATAAGTTTGATGATGCAGTCAAACTTGATACATTAACGTATGATCAAGCCCTAAGCGACCATATTAAAGTAATGGATGATACTTCTATTGCATTGGCTAAGGAGAATGGATTACCAATTGTTGTTTGTAACATGTTTGAAAAAGGTAATCTACTAGCTATTATCAAAGGTGATATGAGCCTTTGTTCTATTGTTAAATAACAATACTAATTTAAAATTAATTCTAAAAGGAATCTTATGAGAACAGAACAACTAACAGCACTAGCACTAGAAAAAGTAGACTTTGATAAATACCTTCTTGCAAATGCAGTAGGAAAAAGAGCAGAAGCAATTGCAAATGGTGCACCATCAGTATTAGATATTGATACATCAGATATGAAATATGCTGACATTGCACTTCAGGAAATTGCTGAAGGTAAAATTATTGCAAGTTTAGAAGGTTAAGTTCTTTGGTGGCTTTTCTATAATGGTATTTCTGTGAAGGATATTTTGTGGAAGTTTTTCTAGATAAAGCCAAAAATATACATACGATAGAAGAGGCAAAAGCCCTTCTCTGGGAACAACTCCCATCTCCCACTGCTACTTCACTCAAGGCACTTGACCTTGCACTGACTGCCCATGATGGGCAAACACGTAAAAGTGGAGAACCTTATATCATCCACCCCATACTCGTAGCAGCCATTACCGCTAAAATATCTAATGATGAAACGATGGTACATGCAGCACTCCTACATGATGTAGTAGAAGATACAACCTTTACCATAGAAGATTTAGAAGTTGCCTTTGGTGATGACGTAGCACATATGGTGGAGGGACTCACCAAAATTGTAGAGATACGTGATGAAGAGTTAGTTCCCTCAGGTTCAGATGAGAGACTTATTAACTCTGCTTTGACATTTAGAAAGATGCTTATTGCTTCTATTAAAGATGTACGTGTATTGGTGATTAAACTTTGTGATAGATTACATAATATGCTAACACTTGATGCATTGAGCCAAGAAAAACAAAAGCGTATTGCTGAAGAGACGATAGTTGTTTATGCACCCATTGCACATAGACTAGGTATTTCTAGACTGAAAAATCATTTAGAAGATTTGAGTTTTCAGTATATATATCCTGATGACTATGCAAAAATTGATAACTATATTCAGTCAAATGCTCAAAATTTACAGTTTAAACTTAATACTTTTGTTCAGAAGATTAAAAAATTTATGGTGCAAAATGGTTTTGATGAAGATGAATTTGAGATTTTTGGTAGAGTAAAACATTACTATTCTATCTATATGAAAATGCATCGTAAAGGTGTGAGTATAGAAGAAGTTTTAGATCTTTTAGCTGTGCGTATTATCGTGCATGAACCTATAGAGTGTTATAAGGTACTAGGACTGATGCATTTAAGTTTTACTCCATTGATTTCTCGTTTTAAAGATTATGTGGCAGTACCTAAAGAGAATGGTTACAAAACAATACATACAACACTATTTAGTGAAGAGGGTATACTCGAAGCACAAATACGTACTGAAGAGATGCATAGGCTTGCAGAGTATGGTGTTGCTGCACACTGGAAATACAAAGGTGGTAGTGACAGTGTTAATCTTGAATGGCTCGAGTCTCTGCATTATCAAAATGAGTCTATTGAAGAGTTCTATGAGCTTGCCAAGTCTGATCTGTTTTCTGAAGATATTACTGTGTTTTCTCCTAAGGGTGACTACTATACGCTCCCTAAAGGTTCAACAGCATTAGATTTTGCCTATGCCATACACTCTGAAGTGGGTAGCAATGCGGTGGATGCTTTAGTCAATAAACACAATGCTTCTTTGTTGACAGTGCTTAAAAATGGTGACATTGTAAATATTATAAAAGATAGTCAATCACACCTCTATTGTTCATGGCTAGATGCGGTGAAGACATCTAAGGCACAAGATGGCATACGTTCAGCCTGTCGTGCACGTATAAAAGAGTCAGATACCTTGAGTGCCTATAATATTTTGGGAACACTGTTTTCACAAGAGAGTAGTGCCGTAAAAGGACTGATAGAGAAACTTGACATACAAGATACTATTTATAAACTACCACTCAAAGTAGATTATTATAAAGAAGTCATCCATCAAGTGGCTGAATATTTGGGTGCAAAAGAGGTACGTTTTTGGGAAGTGCTTAAAAAAGGCTATAAGAAGCCAAATATAAAAGAGTTGGAACATTTTACTTTTTTTACCAATAGACCTT
>CAZXGY010000171.1:0-3671 GCA_964640455.1 uncultured Sulfurovum sp. | reverse complement strand
TATGGAGTGAAGATTTCACTGATCGTCGTAGATGGAATCTAGATGGTAGTGATGCTAATGTTACTGTTGAATTCTCTGTAAATCCAACAACTTCTGTTAACTTGATTTATCCATTGGATGGAACGTCATGTGACCCTAAACAGGATCAAGATGATCCAGGACAGCCACATGTCTTTGACCCTCCAAGTGCAACAAAAGTTGCTAATGCTGGAGGATGGCCAGAAGTAGAATGGAAAATGGTTTGGATTAATGATGGGAATGCTCTTGCAATGAATGTACATGTAGAAGATCCATTAAGTACTGATCTTACATTTATAGATGGTACATTAAATTGTGAGGCAAGAGGTAGTTCGACAACCAATGCAAATGCAACGGGATGTTACTATGATGCAGCAAGAAGAACAGTAGTTTGGAATGGTAATATTGCAGCAGATTATGGACTAAATACTGAAGAAACAGCAGCTAATGAAGTAGTAATTACTTTCCGAACAACGGTACCTGCAACGATAAATAGTGTTGAAAACCAGGGATTAGCATATTGGGATCAAGATGGTGATGGTAGTATTGATTATAATGATACTGTTGTAACGGATGATCCAGCACTTGGTAATGATGAAGATCCAACACCAGCAAAATCACCGTGTAAGCCAACTTGCCCATCAGCATGCCCATCTGTGTGCACAACTGGCTGTTCAGGAACACCAACGGTTGTACCACCATCAAATGCTCCTGCTGCGAGTGGCACGACTATAGTATCTCTTACAAATGGAGAAAACTTAGTATCATTTACACAACCAAGTCATGGTAGTGTAACGCTGAATAATGCAGGAACACCAAATGATGGTAGTGATGATACATTAGTATACGTAGCAAATACAGGGTATAGTGGAACAGACTCGTTTACGTATATAATGAGAGATGCAAATGGTAATGAAATTATAAAAACAGCAACAGTTGTAATACCACAGGTTGTACCAAGTAGAGGAACGACACTTGAAATTTTAGGTTCAAATGAGAGTTTAGTATCGTTTACTCAACCACGTCATGGTGTTGTTGTACTAGATGATGGTGGAACTCCTAATGATTTAACAGATGATGCATTAAGATATCTTCCAAATGATGGATACACAGGAATTGATGCCTTTACGTATACTATTATAGATAGTACAGGTGATACTGTCACAAAGACAATGACATTTACTGTAGATGGAGCGAAGTCTGATAATGGAGATGCCTTAGGTAAATTAAGTATAATGCTACTTATGTTCTTTACGGGGCTCATTGGTTTATATTATGTGAGACGTGAAGAGATATTAATTAAAAAGGAGAAATAGTATGAAAAATAAACTTCTTTCTTTTGCTATGGTTCTAACATTTGTATCAACAGTGATACAAGCAGGAGGGGATATTATACCTGTTGAACCGGTACCTGTTAAGCAGTTAGCAACACCTATTTATATAGGTACAGGTTTTGTTGCAGGTAGATATTTTTCAGATAACTATGAAGATATAACCTATGGTATGATGGCTAGAGTAGGGTATGAATTCAATCAGTATGTTGGACTGGAAGCTAGATATATTGGAACATTTTTGGAAGAGGGGCAATTGTATGGACAAGAGTTAGAACACTTTGGGCTCTTTTTTAAACCAATGTTGCCTTTTAATGAAAACTTTAACCTTTATGGATTACTTGGATATGGTTGGACACAGACAAATACAAGCGGCACTTTAAATAAGGTTATTGATGATAATGGTTTTTCTGCTGGTGTAGGTTTGGAGTATGACCTTTCTGATAAGCGTGATGATTATGATAGAAATATTTATTATCCAGAAGGATTTGATGGTCAAGGTGACCAAGAAAAAGGTTGGGGTCTCTTTGTAGATTACCAACGTTTACTTATTGATTCTGATATCCCTGATTTAGATGTAGTCTCTGCAGGGGTTACTTACGACTTTTAGTATAGTAGGCTTTGCCTCTATACTCACTCTTTTTACTATTATTGGGATTTATCCATGTATGGTTCGCAATTTAGTTGCTCACATGTATTAGACTTTGACTTCATAGTGTAACTTCAATCCCTCATTTGTCATAACGAATCCAGAAATATTTATCTTACCTTCATGTACCATTGTATGGTGATTTTTGCATAAAGGTATGAGGTTATACTTATGGTTTTTATGGAAATGCTCAATATGACCCACATTACTTGCCATTTTTTGTTCAGCAATATGATGTACATCTTCAACACTCTCTTCACATAAAGCACATTTACTTAAATATAAATCTTTATTGTATTTAGAACTTTTTTGTTTGCGTAGTTTCTTTATGTCTGAGCCACCATGATTTAAGTTTTCACGTATGCTTTGTGCCATAGTTAAGAACTCTTTATCCATATGTAGAGATTTGGCAAACTCTAGTCCATAGAGGCTATCTCCCATACCAAGTTGAAGTACACGGTTGTAAATAAGAGAGTCATTGCTCTCATCATACTTAATACCCAAATGTAAAAAGATAAGATTTTGCAACGATTGGAGCTGAGGAATGCTTCCTAGCTGGTGTAAGTGCGTAGCAAAGATAAAGGTCGACTTTAGTGAGATAAGCTTTAGAATGGCACTTGAGACGATAGCAAGAGCTGATTCTGTCTCAGTTCCTTGACTTATCTCATCACCCAAGACTAAAGAACGTTCATTTGCACGATTAAAGATATTTTTGAGCTCCATCATCTCCACTGCAAAAGTTGACAAACCTTTGTAAAGATTATCTTGAGAAACGATGCGTGTAAAGAGCTTGTCGTAGAGGCCAAAACGAAGTTCAACAGTAGGCACAAAAAAACCTGCTTGAGCAAGAACAACGGAGAGACCTATACTTTTCATTAGTGAAGATTTCCCAGATGAATTGATACCATACAGTAAGGTACCCAATACATCTTCTCCATCACTGGCATTCAGCGTGATGTGATTGTGTGTTGTGGTATTGTTTGTTCCTAAAAAAATATCATTAGGTACATAGATACCTCTTTCATCGTTAGACTCAATGATTGGGTGACGCAAACCTATAGCTTCGTAGAAAGAGCCTTCCTCTATATGTGGGCGAGAGAGGTTCATCGTTTTTGAACATTTGGCATTGGAGATAGCAACATCAATATTGGCAATAAAAATTATCAGTTTGTCAAGTAAAAGAGAAAATCTATTTTCAAGTAAATCAAGACTTTCAATGTAACGTTGTTTTACAAGAGAAACAAGTTTCACCTGAGATGTCTCATAGTTTCGTGTTATCTCTTCAAAGAGTGGTGCTTGTACTTTGACGGCATTTTTTAAGTATTTGTAGTGGAAGTCTTTAAAAAAGTGATGTTGGTTGTCAACGGTGACAAAAGAGTCTTTAAGTGATTTCTCTATGAGTGTGAATCTATTTTTTGTAAGATTTAAATAATATCCTTCACTCTCTAGGTAAGCAACAGTAGCATATTTAGTAGTACCAGTAAAGAGCTTGTCTTTTTCAAATAGACTCTCCACATGCTGAGCTACAGATTCCATCTTGTCAATTTCTTTTTCTTGTGTCTTAACAATAGTATCAATGGCAGGGTAAATGCCATCTTTAAAAAGGTTGTCATTAATTTGCTCTATACGAAATCTTGCACAGATATCTAGTTCAAAAGTATCGTGGAGTACTT
>CAZXGY010000170.1:0-3696 GCA_964640455.1 uncultured Sulfurovum sp. | reverse complement strand
CCTATGGTACCACCTTCTGTAGTCATCGTACCTAAAGAACCTATGGCTATCTGTCCTGTTGTCGTTGTCTCTGTAGCAGGTATGTATCCATTTATCTGTTGAGGAGAGACTTTAGAGTCTCCTGTTTTGTAGGTAAAACTATTGGGTGTAAACCCTAGTTTTAGTCTAGATGCTGTGTAGTCAAAGTCAGAAGGCTCTGTGTTTCTTATGAGTATTTTCATTTGAAGGTCTAGGTCACCTCTTTTATCTGTTTGGAAACGTCTATCTTTAATGTCACCTTTATGTGGAATCTTAATGTAGTCACCTACGCTAATACTATACCCATAACAAAGTGCAGGTACATAAAGCTCAGTAGAGAGACCAAAAGCCCCAGGGAAGTAACCATCACCATTGGTGTACATTTTTACCGTAGTTGTATTTTGGTCATTTCCTATGATGTTTTGACCACTTGTACCTACATCAAAAGTATCGATATCTATACCAATAGTATTGTCCCCATTTTTTGGATAGAGTGCATCTGTTCCTACATGCTCACCACCTACGGTAATAGATGAATTTAAAATATTGTTCGCAGGGTTCTTTGTGTTCGATAAAGGTTTTGGAACGCCACTCTTGTTAGTAATAGAAAGACCATCTTTTCTGAGTCCGATGTCTCCCTCACCAGCAAAAAAGATAAGGGTTGACTTCACATCCCCTATGCGTGGTGTTTTAAATCCAGAGAGTGTAAATGTGGTACTAGAAGTACCTAATAACGCTTTGTACCCATGATAAATGGTTAAGTTTTTCATGGAGTCATTGGGGTCAGTATAGGCAACAGCTAGAGACCAAGCACCCAGTGAACCACCTGTAATGTAGTGTCCCACTTGTAAGTTAAGGTCTGCACCCCAGTACCAGCCTGCTTTATTGTTTTTTACAAAATCAGTTACATCAGCAAAACCTTGATAACTCCAAACATCATCCCCTCTCCAGTTAAATTTATC
This sequence comes from uncultured Sulfurovum sp., assembly GCA_964640455.1. Lineage (GTDB taxonomy): Bacteria > Campylobacterota > Campylobacteria > Campylobacterales > Sulfurovaceae > Sulfurovum. The sequence goes on along the minus strand of CAZXGY010000170.1, from coordinate 2,716 downwards.
GGCATGTATAGATTTATAGCTAATATTCAAGTTTGAATTATCTGTAGAATACCCGAGTTTGACTTCTTGACTTTGTAATTTGATAATATCAGTAATAGGCTCATCACAAGGGTCATGTAGATATGTTCCAGGATTACAATCTTTATCGAAAACACCTTGCCAGTAGAGTCCTGCCCATAATATCTCTGCACCAACAGGGATGTTAAGCTTTGCAGAAGAAGAGTTCGTGGTGCCAGGGACTGTATCGCCATCTTTATATTGGGCTTTTATGGCATTGTTTTGTTTTGTACCTGGGTCAATACACACTCCAGCATTATTTTTTTCACATATGTTACTGTTTCCTATGAGTTTAATATCACCATAAGTGTTGGTAGTATAGATGATTTCAAAATCTTTGAGATTTTCATCTCTAAATACTGCTAAATTAATGTTGATGGTCACGGTAGCGGTAGCTTCTTGATTGCTAGCATCACGTATGGTGTAGGTAAAGGTAAATGCACCCGTACTGTTGATGTCTGGTACATAAGCAAAACTTCCATCACTGTTTAGTGTCAGGTTCCCCTCAGATGGGCTTGTATTACTACTTACTTGTATGGCTGTACCATTGTCATTGTCTAGCACATTACCTGTAAGGTTCTCATCTGAATAGGTACTGTAGCTGTCATCTGCTGCAGTTAGTGGAGCACTTACTGTTATTGTTACTGTTGCTGATGTACATAAAGCACCAGTAAGATGTGTGTCTTCACATACTTGGTAGACAAAAGAGTCACCTCCTACATAGCCATTATCTGGTGTATAGGTTAAAGAAGGGTCACTGCCGCTAAGAGCTCCATGAGCTGGTCCGCTTACAATAGAATATACGATTGGGTCACCATCAGGATCTGAACCAGTTAATGTGGTAGCTACCGCTGTATTTACAGTTGTAGTAACTGTTATGTCTGAAGCAACGGGTGCTTGATTTGGGGAAGCAGGAGTGGCATCTATACATACATCTGAATGATTTTGCCATGCACCCCAACTGGCTGTTTTGATATAGGCGTGTCCTGTATTACAAATATGACCACTTTTTTTAACTTTAGCATTGACTGTGACGGTAAATGACTTGTTTTGTGCATAGGGATGAACTGTTGCACATTTAACATAGGTTCCATTAGTTGTCTCTATAGAACAAGTGACACCAGAAGGAACATTGGAGACAGAGATGTCTTCAAAAGCATCATAAGTTGTTCGCCATTGTGTTGGGTCAGCAGCAGTATCTGGAAATCCATCTTTCATTTCTATACTTTGTGTCACCCCTGTGTTTGTTGTTGTTATGTTAAAATGAACTACTTCGCCTACTTGTGGAGTAGTGGTATTGACCGTTTTTACAATAGAAACAGCACCTTGTGGTACAAAATGAAGAGCCAAGGCATAATCATGACGAGACCCCAAAGCTTTGAGCCGTACCCAAACAGTATCGCCTGCGTTGATGGTTACAGTAGTAGTGTGACTTTTACCTGTTTGACCAGAAACAAGATTCCAATTGCCACAAGTGGTATTGCTCACATAAAAATCATAGTCTGCATTATTTTGCATTGGAAATCCTCTATGATTTGCGTTGATAGTTAGGGTTCCTTGTACAGGGAAGGTCATACGGTAGCGGTCATTCCCACCTCCACCTATAGCACCGTTTTCTGTATGGTTTATCTCAATAGCAGTACCATTTATCTCCTCGATAATTTCTCCAGGGCAAGTTCCATTGATTCCATCATTATCTGCATACCCGACAGCTGAAAATAGGAAAAACAACATTAAATACATAAACTTAAAACTTTTCATCTCTAACTCCTCACCATTCTCAATAAAATGGTTAAATTAAAGGGTATATAAAGAACCCCAATATAGAACTATTATAGATGTTTTTGGGTTAATTTTTTCTTAATTCTTTTAAGTACTATGTAGTGGTAAGTTGTCTAACTTGTATTATGCTATACTAGCTAAAAGAATATTTAAAAAGGTAAGATGAAATTATGAAGCATAAAAAACCAGCATTTACCATGATAGAGTTAGTTTTTGTGATAGTTGTTATGGGTATATTGGCAGCTATGGCTATGCCTCGAATGGAAAGAGACCTACGGCAAGAAGCAGCAGACAATGTACTCTCAGCTATACGCTTTACGCAACACATGGCACTTATGGATAATGTAGAAAGACCAGGTACAAATACTTGGCAACGAAGCTTTTGGCGTTTTGGAAAAAGTGGATGTAGTGATAACGGAATTTTTTATTATGTAGGTTCAGATAAAAATAGGGCAGGAGGTATAGGTGAAACTGAAGCCGCGATTGATCCTGCTAATGGTGGATGGATGCTTGGTAAAAAAAATAAAGATTGTGAAACAGATTTAAATGATCAAAAATATGCAAGTGGTAGGAGTGCATCAAAAAATATATTTTTAACCAAACTTTATGGAATTAGTGAAGGAAAAATGACTTTTTCTGCTAGTTGTAACACTGCTAACGGTACTGAATCAGATGGAAGTACAGGGCAGATAGCATTTGACTACTTGGGGCGACCACACTCAGGTATTACAGCTTTGGCAGCTCCTGATTATACTACGTTTATGACAACGGATTGTAATATCACATTAGGTTTTGAAGATACAAGTATTTCTAATGTAATCATTACTATTGAAAAAGAGACAGGTCGTGCGTTTATAGCAAATTAAAGTTACTTTGT
>CAZXGY010000169.1:0-3707 GCA_964640455.1 uncultured Sulfurovum sp. | reverse complement strand
CATTACCATCCATGATGATAGCAAGATGTTTAATAGGGGACTTACTCATTAGATAATGTCTTCGTTTTTAAGGTTTTCATTGTCACTTAACTTTTTTGCTTCAACCAGTATTTTAGAAGAGAGAGTTAACTTATCGTGACGTCCTAAAGCTGCTTGTGTATCTTTAGTAATGAAGGTAATTTCATTTTCATCTCCACCAAAGCTTGTAGCATCTTGTAAGAGGTTATAACACACGGCATCTACATGTTTTTTACTCAAGAGTGCTACTGCATTGTTAAGTCCTTCTTGGCTATCCATCTCTGCTTTAAAGGCTACCGTTTTAATATCTGTTTTATCTATAGAAGAGAGTATATCTGTGGTTTGTTTGAGCTCTATATTCCACGACTCTCCAAGCATAGACTTTTTGAGTTTACCTTCTTGTGGAAACTTTGGGGTAAAGTCTGCAATGGCAGCAACCATAAAGAGGTAAGGCTCTTTTTGTATGAGGTGTCTATCAGAACTATTCATTGAAGGCTTTGACATTTTTCCTTTTTTAGAAACACGTATAGCGTCTTTAGTATAGTCAAATATCTCTTCAGACGTTTCTGTATCGATGATATATATATCTGAAGGTAAGCCTTCATTCCCCATAGTAGTAATGTAGCATATATCAGCACCTTTAAGATAAAGAGAAAGGCAGATAGCTTTTGCCATTTTCCCTGAAGAAAAATTAGAGATGTAACGTACTTCATCTATTTTTTCTATCGTACCCCCACCTGTTACAACAATACGTCTATCTGCCCAAAAATCTTCTTTAAGTAGTGCTCTAGCAGTCTCAAAAAAGATTTCTTCAGGCTCTGCCAATGCACCATTACCCAAGTCGCCACAAGCAAGTACTTTTTCTTGTGGTTTGATGATAATATAATCATTTACCCCAAGCATTTTAAGGCTTCCTGTTGTGTAGTGGTTAGCTAGCATTTGTGTATTTGCAGCAGGGGCTACTAACATCTCACCTTTAAAGGCTAAGGCCGTTTGTGTGAGTATGTTATCGGCTATCCCTTTACTTAGCTTATTGAGTGTATTTGCTGTAGCAGGGGCTATGATAAACACATTACATTTTTTACCTATATCAATATGATTTAGCTCTGATGACCAAGACTCACTATTTTCAGTGAGTACAGCATTACGTGTGAGTGCTTCAAAGGTAAGTGCTGAGACAAAACGCTCAGCAGATGCTGTCATAACTACATGTACCTCTGCGCCTGCCTTAATAAATAAACGTGCCAAGTCACAGGCTTTGTATGCAGATATGCTTCCTGTGACACCTAAAAGAACAGACTTTCCTGTTAAATTTACTTGCATACTTTATGCCTTTCCAAAAAACTTATAAAAGAAGTTTTTGATACTTTTTTGTGGACTACGAGAGAGAACCAAGTCACCAGAATTTGCATCTTTTGTGACGGTTGTACCTGCTGCTATTATGACATCATCCGGTATAGTGACAGGAGCTACGAGTTGTGTATCACTCCCTATAAAAACATTTTTACCAATTTTTGTTTGGAACTTATTTTTCCCATCATAGTTACAGGTTATGACACCTGCACCAATGTTTGAGCCTTCTTCTATCGTTGCATCACCAATGTAGGCTAAGTGTCCAGCCTTTACACCTGTAAGCGTAGACTTTTTGACTTCAACAAAGTTACCTATATGGGTATCAATGAGTTTAGAATTTGGTCTTACTCTTCCCATGGGCCCAACATCAGAGTTTTCTACATGTGCATCTTCTATGACAGAATGGGTCTTAATATGTGATGAAATAATGTATGAAGTCCCTTGAATACTTACACCATTTTCCAATATACATTCACCCTCAAATGTTGCTCTGCTGTCTATGTAGATAGTCTCAGGTAAACGCATAGTGACACCTGCTTTCATCCACTCTGTTTTGATACGATGTTGTAGTATCTCTTCAGCGTGTGCAAGGTCTAACTTGGAGTTTACCCCTTTAAACTCCTCTTCTTCAACATAGATAGGGTTTACTGTTTTTCCTTCATCTACAGCCATTTTCACGATGTCTGTAAGGTAGTATTCTGCTTGTGCATTGTTATTGTCTAGTGCAGGGATGTATTTTTCTAGTAGTGTAGTGTTGACTGCATAAATTCCTGCATTGACTGTTTGTGTAAGAAGTTGTGCTTCGTTACAATCTTTTTGTTCTACTATCTCTAAAACTTTCTCATCTTCTATGATGACACGTCCATAGCCTGTAGGGTTGTCTAGTTTGATGACTGACATGTTAATGTCAGCATGACCTGAAGTAAGTGCCAAAAGTGAATTTTTAGTGATGAGTGGCATATCACCATTAAGAATAAGGGTACGCTCATTTTGAGTTTTTACCCCTTTCATCGCACCACCCGTACCTGGGTATTGCTCTGCATCTTGCATATGAAAGTGTATTCCTTCATAATATGTTTCTATCTGCTCTTGTATACGTGCTGCTTGGTGGTAGAGCACAACTGTTATGTCATCAGAGATCTCTTTTGCAGCATCTATCGCATGAAATAACATAGATTTTCCAGAAATTTCATGCAGTACTTTTGGGGTAGTAGATTTCATTCTAGTACCTTGACCAGCAGCTAGAATCACAACAGAGATAGACATTATTAAAACCTTTTAGATAAAATTGCAAATATATTATTATTGCGATTATACCTAATTGTAATTAAAGGCATAAATTTGACATGTAAACATTTTGGAACTTGTGGCTCTTGTGGGCTATATGATACAAGTTATGAAGAACAATTAAAATCTAAAGAGCAGAGAGTCAGTGAACTTTTAAAACCTTTTTTTACGCAGAAGTTAGAAGTATTTGATTCTCCTACCTCTCATTATAGAGCTAGGTCTGAGTTTCGCATCTGGCATGAGGGTGATGTATGTGATTACGCTATGGGGAATATTACTAAAGATGGGGCTATTAACATTGAAGAGTGCCCTAAAGTGATAGAACCTATAGAAAAACGTATGTGGAAATTACTTGAGAAGATAAATGCTTCAACAGAGGTACTTAAAAGAAAACTCTTTGCTGTGGAATTTTTAGCCACTACTACTGATGAGTGTCTTATTACAATGCTTTATCATAGAAAATTAGATGATATATGGAGTGTAGAGGCTAAAGAGCTTGAAACACTTTTAGACTGTAAAATAATGGGACGTAGCCGTAAACAAAAAGTGATACTTTCAGATGAATTTGTCATAGAAAAACTTACTATTGATGATAAGGTTTTTACCTATGTGCAGTATGAAAGTGGCTTTACTCAGCCAAACCCCAGTGTGAATGTGAAGATGATAGAGTGGGCAATAAAGCAGGCTAAAAAGGTAGGGCATGGTGATTTCTTAGAGTCATACTGTGGCTTAGGTAACTTTACCTTACCACTCTCCCACTATTTTGATAAAGTATTAGCCACAGAGATAAGTAAACGTTCCATTCATGCTGCTCTTGAAAACTGTGAATTGAATGGTGTAAATAACATTACTTTTGCAAGACTTGCTTCTGAAGAGATGACAGAGGCACTGAATGGAGTAAGAGAGTTTACACGTTTAAAAGATATTGATTTAAAAAGTTATAATTTCTCTACCGTACTTGTAGACCCTCCACGTGCAGGGCTAGATGAGGGGACGATAGAACTTATTTCAAAGTTGGAAAATATTATCTATATTTCATGTAATCCAGA
>CAZXGY010000168.1:0-3713 GCA_964640455.1 uncultured Sulfurovum sp. | reverse complement strand
ATGATAAATATATTTTTATTTTTATTCTCAGCTAAAAAGTGGGCAGTATATTCACCTCTAAAGCCTATTAAGTTTGCTTTTATATTCGTTTCAGATAATGCGTATGTAATAGCAGGTGCTACCCTATCAGTCATAATATATTGAAAATTATTTAAAAATAAATTTGAAGCCTTATAAATCATATGATCGCTAAACTCAATATTCATTTTTAAAGTTACATCGTAATGTGTTTTTAAAAATTCCTTTGCAAAATAAATTTCAATATCTATATCTTCCTCAAATACTTCTTGATATAACACATCTTTCTTATTACCTAAAGAGACATACTCCCCATCTAGCACAAGAGAAATATTTTCATTTGCTAATCTTAAGCTTTCTATTAACTGCTTATTATCAAGGGATAATCCCTTTATCATTTCATAATGAGAAAGTTGGTCGATATTAGTTTGATTTTGCCTTAATAAAAGCAATGCTTGAATAAATGATGATTTTCCTGTACTATTAAGTCCTGTAATTAATGTTAAATTATTTAACGATATATCTATACTTTTTAAACTTTTAAAATTATTTATTACTACTCTATCTATTTTCATTTAGTACCTCGTAAATTAAATTATTCATGATTTTAAATCTTAATTCAATTGCACTTCTGTCACTAGTACCCTCTGTAATAGATTTTGAAAAATCACTTTTCTCATCTTTCAATAATTCAAGAAACTTATGCATAAATAAATCTTTTTTCTCTAAAAAAATCTTTTTATCATCAATTTCACTAAAACAAACTGTAATTACATCAAATAAAGATCTATTTAATGTTTTTGTTTTCTCTGAATCAGCAATCGAACGGCTGAATCTATGATTTTCACCAAGTATTTTTTCTGAAAATACTAATACTTCAAGTAACTCATTTTTTAAATTATCTAATTCTACCTTGTCTTGTATAGAATCTAATTTATCCATACTTTCATCCAAGAATACACTCATTTTATTAAATTTAAATTCTTTGAAGTTAATCAACTTAAAAGCAATAAATCTTAAGATTAATTCTTTATCTAGCATTCTTTTAGGACTTACGCCAACAACCCTTTTAAATATATTGTCAGTACTGACTTCCTTCAAGAAATCAACTCCATATCCTTCTTGATTAAGAGCTTGTCGTATTTCTTGAGCATTAAGTGTCAATCCACCCGTATTTATTCTATTAAATATAGAATATCTTACTTTTTTGGGTGTTTGAGCTTCAATTTGATATGTAATAAATTCAGTATCATCTATTGTTCTATGGAAACTTCTATCTAAATCATCATAAGATTGTCCATTTAACTCTACTAAAAATTCAAGATTATTTAATTTCAAAGTTTTATCAACAAAAAATCTTCTAATAGTTGAGAGTCTCTGAAGCCCATCAACAATAACCCATTTTTCAGGATTACTTACATCAAAATAAAAAACAGGTAATGGAAGTTTTAAAAGAATAGACTCTATTAATCTACTCATTTGTTTATTATTCCATAAATCGCTATTTCTTTGAAAAGCTGGATTAATAATTTCACCATGCTTTATTCTATTAATTAATGAAGGCAAGAGAACAATAGCATTTGTTATTTTTATATCTTTTGTTGAAAATGGATTAACTATATAACCATCATTATCTATCGGATTTACAATATGTTTGTCTTCTTCATATTCTTCTATTTTATTATCCAAAATATTACCTCCTCATATTGAGTTTAAATCTTTTTATTATATTATTTTTATTGTTAATACTCATCTATAAATCTCCCTCTGCAACCCAAAATACCCTTCACGGATATTGGCTGCACTCTCAAATGCCTCTTTGAGTTCATTTCTGTCTATGCCAGAGAGTTTAATGAGAGAAGAGAGCTTGTCACTTCCCATCTCTTTAACTCCGTCTTTTTCATAGCGTTCTAAAATGAAGTTCAAAAACTCTTTGACCTTACCGTTATGGTACTTCTCTATGTACTTTCGGTAATGCACTGCAAATGCTCTCTCACTTCGTGTCTTGATGTCTAGATTGAAAGACAAGTGAGCCAGTACATCGTAAATATCACTCTCTTCAGCATCGAAGATGGCTTTGAGCTCTTCTAGTTGCACTTCGTCTATCTGCATACTACGTAACTTACTCAAAAGCTCTTCACGCTTCACAGGGTCTGACCATAGCTCTCTAAGTTGTGTTTCATCATGGAAGAACTTGTCGAGTATGCCTACTAAGAACTCTAAAAACTCGTGGGTTTTTAATGGGATGCCGTTTTCTCCTACATAAGTGGTCTCTATGTCTATGACTTTTAGCTTTCTACCTCGTATGTCGATGGTGACTTTCTCTTTGCCTTCGACACCTTCGACAGGCTCAGGCACCGAAGACCCATAGGGTTGTTTAGGTTCTTTAACTTCTCCTGCACCTTTGTCCTCTTCTACCGTAGTATCGTCTATCTGCTCTTCAGGTAAACCATCCCACGCATCATCATAAAACAAGTTCGTTGCACCTACAAAATCTATGATGGTAAAAAAGTCCTTGCCGTCATACACCCTCGTACCACGTCCGATGATTTGCTTGAACTCTGTCATGGAACGGATGGGAGCCGTGAGAACAACATTGCGTACATTTTTCGCATCTACTCCTGTAGTGAGCATCTTAGATGATGTCAGTATGGTCGGGATGTCTCTGTCGTTGTTCTGAAACGCTTCGAGGAAGTCACGTCCTATCTCTCCTTCATCAGAAGTGACACGTACACAGTAGTCATTGTCTTTGACAGTTTTGTACTTATCTATGGCTATTTTCATGTCTATGGCGTGTTTTTGGTTTACACAAAAGACGATGGTTTTATCCATAGGGTTTATCTGCTCGAGTATGGTCTTAGCCACAAGTTCTGTACGCTTGGGGATGATGACCTGTTTTTCAAACTTGTCTAGTGTGACTATCTGCTCTTCTAGTTCACCCTGTACGATGTCGTTAGGGTTAAACTTGTACTCATCGATGTTTGTCTTGATGCGTTTCACCTTATAAGGAGTAAGGAAACCATCGTTTATCCCTTCTTTGAGACTGTACTCATAGACAGGCTCTCCGAAGTATTTATAAGTGTCTCCATTGTCATCTCTTTTAGGTGTAGCCGTGAGTCCTAAATGTACGGCAGAAGAGAAGTGGTCTAATATGTCTCTCCATGAGCTTTCATCGTTGGCAGAGCCTCTATGACACTCGTCTATGACAATGAGGTCAAAAAACTCTGGTGGGTACTGCTTGTAGTAGGCAGTCACATCATTCTCTTCATCAAACTCATCTGACTTACGTTCTGCAATGGATTGATAGATAGCGAAAAAGACATTGGCATTGGTAGGTACTTTACCACCTCGCTTTCGTATCTCCTTACCATTGACACGGACGATATCTTTTTCCAGTGGATTAAAGGTGTTAAAGGCTTGGTCTGCCAGTACGTTTCTGTCTGCTAAGAAAAGCACTTTAGGTCGTCTCTCTGACCCTGCTCTGCTCCACTTGGCTTCAAAGAGTCTATAGACTATCTGAAAAGCGATATACGTCTTACCTGTACCCGTAGCAAGTGTAAGAAGTACCTTGTCTTTACCTTTTGCGATGGCTTCAAGGGTTTTATCTACAGCTATCTGCTGATAGTAGCGTGGTTTCATATTCCCTTCAAAATGAAAAGGCTGTTTGATAATCTTCTCTGTGATAGAAGTGATAG
>CAZXGY010000167.1:0-3758 GCA_964640455.1 uncultured Sulfurovum sp. | reverse complement strand
AGGGTGGAACACTCTCACCTAATCAGCTCTCTAAGATATCGACCCTAGGAGATATCTATCAACGCGATTTTTAATCGCCCATTCTAGCTGTCTGCAAGACATACAAAAATGAGAAGTAATTGAGCTTGCGAAATTCTTCCTAAGCTATACAAGTCTAAGAATGAAGCTATAAGAAGCTGTATAAAGCTGTGGGGTTCTCGCAGAGCACGCCCACAAGGGCAAAACTAGGTCTATAGGTAACTTATTATCCGTGAAAAGTAACTTTTTATCCGTGAAAAGTAACTTATTATCCGTATATGTAACTATTTAAGAAAGTAGTTACATATAAGCTAAGTGTAACTTATTATCTGTATAATGTAACCAATACTTTTAGAGGTTACATATGGATAATAAAACAGATTTAACAAAACGAAACTATACAAGACAGCAATCAGTGATTATCAATGCTAGATATGCACTTACTCCAAATGAAATAGATATCGTCCTGGTATTGCTTACCGCGATACACAAAGAAGATAAAGATTTTAAGACGTATGAGTTTACTATGACTGAACTAGAGAGCCGTACAGGCAGACAATGGAACAGTACGCAGTTAAAGGCAACAATTAAAGGCTTAATGTCTAAACCTTTAGAATTACCCAATGATAGCCGTTTAGGGTGGGAAATAGTGAACTGGTTTAGTTACTTTTCCTATAGTGGTGATGGACTTATATCGTGTCGATTTGAAAAAGCATTAAAGCCCTATCTCATAGATATACAAGGCAGAATGATACTAGGTGACGTTAGACATCTATTACCTATGAAATCAAGCTATTCCAAGCGTGTATACCTGCTGCTAAAAGAGTATAAGAACTTCGGTGTACGTAAATTTGATATAGAGGAACTTATGGATATTTTAAAAGTTCCTAAGTCTTTACTTAGATACAGTCAATTCAAACAAAAAGTACTAGATAGAGCAGAGCAAGACATCAACAAGTACACTGATTTAAAAGTGTCCTTTGATGAAAAAAAGGTACGCAGAAAAGTAACTGAAATTACGTTTCACATCAAGAAAAATGATGAGGACTTAAAAACATTCATAGAGCATATTAGAGAGAATTATACAAACGTTCTACTATGGACTACACCTAAGAAAATAGAGATTAAATGCGATGATAAGGGACTTCTATACAATGCAAAAAATGGGAAAACATTCGACAAAGAAACAGCCAAGAAAATATGGGAACAAATGCACCTCAATAGAGAAATAATATTAAAATCTCAAGTGAGCCTATTTTAATAACCACACTTTTAAACCCCACTACGAAAGGAGGAATAAACTAAGTCCGAGTTGCTGAAGAGTGCTGATACCACTCTCCAGCTGAACCAAGTTAATCACACTAACAAGGAACGTGAAATGATAACAGAAAATCAAGAATATGGAGACCACATAGACAATTTAAAGGCAATCGGATACCTAATGAAGGGTGTAGGCTTAAATGCTACCTATGGTGATAATACAACTCATATAAAAGAGGCTCTATTTTTCCTATCGAAAAATATGAGCAGCACTATCGAAAACTTAGAAAAAAGCCGTACTGAAAATAGGGAGAATGAATAATGATTGCACAAATAAATATCAAAAACGTGGACAAACTCAAAGCAATTAATAACCAAATGGGGGTGGCTATTAATGAACTTGATAAAAAAGACTCATTAGATGCACAAGAAGGGATATCATTCTTTTCAAATGAATTAATTAAATTACTTCATCGCATGGGTTTAACTCAAAATGACAAACAAAATGAAACAAAGGAAACAAAATGAAACACACACTTAAAAAAATAACACTCTCTACAGCACTGGCTACGGTTCTTTTAACATCTTCTCTTACTGCAGGTTCTGTAGGTGGGTTTGGTGGAGCACTTGAAGTAACCCAATGGATGAGATTCGGCTTTGATAAATTAACAAAATGGCCGAAAGAATTATTGGAGCTACAAAATAATTTGAAAAAGTTTCAAAAGTGGAAAGATCAAATGATGGCATACAAATCACTTGTCGGACAGATAGGACGTTTCCCAAAACAAATTAAAGCAAGATTTATGAATGACCTTCTGCAAATGAAGAAGGCGGTTGAATTTGGGGATGCTCTAAGTTTTACTGCTGCAAGTTTTGACAAAGATTTCAAAAAGCATTTTAAAGATTATGAGGGATGGCTAGAATTAGCAGAGGGTGGAAAACATGATTTCCAAAAAACCTATAAAGAACTCAATGAAGCTTCAAGAGATACAGTTCAAGGAGCAATGAAAGCTCTTAAATTACAAGAGAGTGATTTAAAGAGTGATTCTTCTTTTATGCATGCTATTCATTCAAGAATGAAAGATGCAAAAGGTGAGAAAGAGATGCTACTCATTGCAAATGAATTAGCAGTACACCAAACAGAACGTATGAAAGCCTTACAAAAAACTATGATGACACAGATAAATATGCAAGGTGAATTTCTGGCAAAGAATAACACCGAAGACATTATTAAACAAGCAGGAAGAGATGCTTTTATGTCAAAAAAGGTAAAAATAAATCACAACGATAACGTACCGATGCCTTAAGGAATAAAAAATGATAAAAATACTTTTACTGTTTTTAACAACATCCATTTTAATATTTGCTGCAGATGCTAACAATTTAGGTTCAGCAACTCTTAGTACCTATAAAATAGGTACTAGTACATGGTACCCTATTTTTTCGCAAGCTTCCGTTTGGCTTTTTTGGACTTTGGCAACCATAGAACTGGTTATTATATTTGGTTTTAAGGCTCTAAAAAACGAGATTGAGCTGTCCGGAGTTCTTGCAGAGTTGATACGTATTATTTTGCTCTTTAGTCTTTTTTGGTCATTTTTTATCTATCCTGAATGGATGGATGCATATTCAAAAGTTTTTCACAACTGGGAGACCAGGGGAATGAAGCAGCAGGAGTGTCAACCATCATTTCTGTTGATGATTTGACAGATGCAGCCGGGGAACTCTTAGCATCTATTAATGAAAATCAATCATGGTGGAAACCTGCTGATTCGATAGTGTTAGGTTTAATAGGGCTTATTACTGCACTTGCGATACTTTTTTTGGGGATTCAACTATTAGTCACTTATGTAAAATTTCTACTCTATTTAAATCTATCTGTACTCTTTTTTGCATTTGGAGCATTTTCATTCACACGCCAATGGGGATATAACGCTGTTATTAATGTTATCAAAGTAGGAGTGGAATATATGCTTATCAAACTTGTCATAGGTTTATCTATAGCAAACATTAAAACACAAGCACCTATTGCGATGAGTGATGAAGGGAGTTTATTCTCATTACTTATCACCGTCTTGATGATTTTTGGTATTGCCCGAATGATACCTGCTATGGTAGAGAGTTTCTTTTCTGGTACAGGTGCTGCCAATAGTAGTAGTTTAGGGGATATGACAAAAGGTGCAATGATGGGAGCAGGTGCAGGTGTAGCAGGTGGTGGAGCCGCCGCCATTGCACAGATTAAAGATGCGAATTCTGCGGCAGATGCTGCAGGAACTTCGGGTGTTGGCAGAGGAAGAAGTGCTGCAGGAATAGCAGGCGGTATGATGGCAGGTGGTATAGCTGGCATGACTAAAGGTGGGTTTGGTTTAAATACTAATTCAGCTGGTGGCGGAGTAGGTGGCGGCGAAGGTGCAATAGCTTCTAAAGCAGCGAATAAAGCATCCTATACCGTTACAGATGCCAAAGTAGGTGGAGAGACGTCC
>CAZXGY010000166.1:0-3762 GCA_964640455.1 uncultured Sulfurovum sp. | reverse complement strand
ATGTTCCCAACCGAACAAACCCAAAGCAAAAGTGCCTTTGTAGCACGTGTCTTAGATATCGTAGATAAAAGTGGCTTAGCCTATCAACTTACTCCTATGGGAACACTCATAGAAGGTGAAACAGTAGAAGAAGTACTTGCAGTCATCAACAAAGCTTATGAAGAGTTACAGAAAGATTGTGGGCGTGTCTATAGCTCTATTAAGATTGATTGGCGTGAAGGACCTGTAGGAAGACTGGGTAAAAAAGTAGGTTCAGTAGAAGCCAAATTAGGACGTAAACTCAACAGCTAGTTTTAGATATAATACCACCAAATTTTCATAAGGACTTTAGATGTTATGTGCTGAAAGAATGCAGAGAATTGTACAAGCGATTATTTTAGGGCTTATTATGGGACTTGCCGGTTCTAAAATGTTTGCAGCAGCTTTTGTTGTTACCCTTGCTATGATGATCATGCTTGTTATTGCAGGAATAACAGGTTTTTGTCCTGGTTTAATGATACTTAAAAAGATATTTCCACCATGTGAGTGTGAAGAAAAGAAGGATAAGTAATGTCAGATATTTCATATAAAGATGCAGGTGTAGACATCGATGCAGGTAATGAGTTTGTAGAAGCTATCAAAGAAGATGTAAAATCAACATTTGATAAAAACGTCATCGGTGGTATCGGGTCATTTGCAGGTGCGTATGCACTTCCAACGGGCTATAAAGAACCAGTGATTCTTTCTGCAACTGATGGTGTAGGTACAAAACTTCGTGTAGCCATAGAGAGTGGTAGACTAGACACTGTAGGTATTGACCTTGTGGCAATGTGTGTCAATGACCTCATTTGTAACAACGGTACACCGATGTTTTTCCTTGACTACTATGCAACAGGTAAGCTGCTGCCAGAAAATGCAAAAAATGTTGTAGCGGGTATCGCTGAGGGTTGTAGACGTTCAGAGTGCGCTCTAGTAGGTGGTGAAACAGCTGAGATGCCAGGTATGTACTCAGATGATGACTTTGATTTAGCAGGATTTGCAGTAGGTATCGCAGAGCGTTCTGAGATGGACACAGTAGCAAATGTAAAAGAGGGTCAAGTACTCATTGCTATGCCAAGTTCGGGGGTACACTCAAACGGTTACTCGTTAGTAAGAAAAATCTTCTTTGACAAGCTAGGTATGGACTTAGATACAGAGTTTGAAGGTAAACCTTTAGTAGATACTTTACTAGAGCCAACACGTATCTATGTAAAAGAGTATAAAGCCAATAAACAGTACGTTAAAGCCTTAGCCCACATCACGGGTGGGGGAATCGTAGAAAACCTTCCACGTGTCCTTCCAGAGGGGATGAGAGCGATTGTAAACAAAGACAGTATTCGTGTTTTACCTATTTTTGAATTCATGTCTCAGTACGTAGCAGAAGATGAGATGTTCAGAGCCTTTAATATGGGTGTAGGAATGGTATGGGTTGTAGAACCTGAAGATGTAGATGCAGTACTTGCAAATACAGATGGTTATGTTATTGGAGCCTTGGCTAAAGGTGAAAAAGGCGTTGAAATGGTTTAATACCATTTCAACATACAATAACTTTAAAGAAAGCTATTTTTTAGCTTTCTCCAACTCTCTATCCAATTCCCCACTTTTTAACTTCTGAGTATATTCATTTAACGCTTTTTTCACATTGTCACGTAGTAGGTAAAGTCCTATGAGGTTAGGTAGTGCCATAGCTAAGAAAAGCATATCTGTCAGGTCTACCAATACCCCTAGGTTTTCTACCATAGTTGAGAGTACGATAGCTACTAAAAAGATGAGTTTAAAGATGATGGAACTTTTTGTACCAAAGAGATATGTCCATGCTCTTTCACCATAGTATGACCATGAAATCATGGTAGAGAAAGCAAAAAGTGTTACACACACGGCAAGTACCGAAGGAAACCAGCTGAGTGTCATGGCATAAGCAGCAGAGGTGAGGGCAGCACCTTGTTTGGCCTCTATGAGAGCTGCTAGTTCTGGAGTACCTCCTGTATAGACACCCGTAGTCACGATAACCAATGCCGTAATAGTACAAATGACTACCGTATCGATAAACGGTTCATATAAAGCAACAAGCCCCTGCTGTACAGGGTACTTCACAGTTGAAGGAGCATGTGCTATAGGTGCAGACCCTATTCCTGCTTCAGAAGAGAATGAGGCACGTTTAAAGCCTTGTATCATCACCCCAATCATACCTCCAGCTACAGCTGTTGGGCTAAATGCTTCTGAAATGATAGTAGAGATAGCATGGGGAATAAGTGCATAGTTTACAATCAGTATATAAAGAGATGCAGAAAGATAGATAAGTACCATTAGAGGAACAATCTTTTCAGTGGTGTGTGCGATTGACTTTACTCCCCCAATAATAACAAACCCTACAACAATAGCAAGAATGAGACCATATGCCCAAGGGTAAGAGGCAAAAAAAGCTATCTCCCCTTTAACTGCACCTAGAGATTGTGAAACTTGGAAGACATTTCCCCCTCCCAATGCACCACCTATCATAAAGAAGGCAAAGACAAGAGCAAGTACTTTACCAAAACCTTCTAAACCTTTCTCTTTAAGCCCTTCAGAGAGATAACGCATTCCTCCTCCCATAACAGTACCATCTGGTAAAAATTTTCTATACTGTAAAGAGAGGGTTACTTCGGTAAATTTAAGTGACATATTGAGAAAGCCTGCAATAATCATCCAAAATGTAGCTCCTGCACCTCCTAGCATAATAGCGACAGCCACACCAGCGATATTTCCTAACCCCACTGTAGCAGAGAGGGCAGTAGTGAGTGATTGAAAAGGTGTAATCAGACCTTTGTTGTGAGAATCAGCATACTTACCGAAGAGTATCTGCATGGAGTGTCTGAAAAACCGTAAATTGACAAAATTCATTTTAACAGTAAAAAAGATAGCACCAATAAAAAGCCAGACTACAAGAAAAGGTACAGATGTGCCTTCAATTTGCCCAAAAAAAACATCAAAAAATAGGATATTTGCCAAGAAAGAGGTAATAGCTTGGATAATTTCATTCATAAAAGAACCTTTTATAACTAGATAGAATTATTATACACATAGACTGTTAAAATAGCTCTATAGCAAGCCTAAAATAGACTTTTTTTATTTTTTTTCGTATATCTATTGACAAATAGAAACCTTTTGACTATAATTGCATTCCTTTTTCAAATGAGTCTGTTTGAATTTAGAGGAAAAACGGAGTGTAGCGCAGTCTGGTAGCGCACCTGGTTTGGGACCAGGGGGTCGAAGGTTCGAGTCCTTTCACTCCGACCATTTAGATATTTAACATTTAATAATAAGTAATTTTTAACTATGGTAGGCGTAGTTCAGTTGGTAGAGCGCCAGTTTGTGGTACTGGTTGTCGCGGGTTCGAGTCCCGTCGCCTACCCCATAATTAGTAATTAATCCGGTAACCACTCTATAAGTTGAAGCGCTTGTGGCTCAATTGGATAGAGCATCAGACTTCGGATCTGAGGGTTAGAGGTTCGAGTCCTCTCAGGCGTACCATTAATAGACTGAGTTTTTATTTATTATTATTTTTTTGTGCACTCATAGCTCAGCTGGATAGAGCATCGCCCTTCTAAGGCGAGGGTCTTAGGTTCGAATCCTAATGGGTGTACCACTTACTTTTTATTGTTTTGTAAAACAATCACATGCGGATGTGGTGAAATTGGTATACACGCCAGACTTAGGATCTGGTGCTTTACGGCGTGGAGGTTCGAGTCCTCTCATCCGCACCAT
>CAZXGY010000165.1:0-3803 GCA_964640455.1 uncultured Sulfurovum sp. | reverse complement strand
TATACAGTTTTAGGTGTTTGAAACTGGTGAATATTTGGGTTCTTTCACAGTCTCATATGACACGTAGTATTGAGACAAAACTTATCAAAGTTATTACAATGAAGATAGAATATATCTATGTAAAAGCTATGTTAGTAGAAGAGAAGAAAAGACGACTTACGTTTAATGTGAGTGTTGAAGATGATAAGGGTGTTGTATATGCTACCTCTAAAGTGGTTAATTTTATGGTTTGAGTCAGTAAATTTGACAAACCCCAAAAATAATACTACACTTCCATCACTAAAACAAAAGGAGAGCAAAATGAAACAAACATCATTTACTACATATTTTAACACAAGAAACTCTGCTCTCCTACTCACTTTTTCTCTGCTTAGTCTCTAAGCACCTTACACATATTTTATAGATTCCTTGATTGGATGACCATTTAAACCTGCTTATGTAGGTGTGACCATGTCACACGTCTTGAGGCTATTTGGATAACCATCTAAATTGCCTTATATTCTGTATTGGGATTTGACGTGCAATATGATCGCACCTATGGAGAAATGATCTATATATTAAAGAGAAAATAACATGAAAAAAACAGAAGAAACAAACCATTGGAACCCAAAAAACTACAACAAACATACAGGCTTTGTGTCTGCGTTAGCATTGCCTGTGGTAGATTTGTTAGCACCCAAAAAAGATGAGAACATTTTAGATGTAGGCTGTGGTGATGGTACTTTGGCAGTTGAAATAGAAGATAGAGGAGCAAAAGTCATAGGGGTAGATACGAGTGCAGAGATGATAGACTGGGCAAAAGTCAAAGGTATAGAAGCCTATGTGGGTTCTGTGACTAATTTACCCTATAAAGATGAATTTGATGCAGTCTTTTCTAATGCTACTTTACATTGGGTATTAGATGCTAGAACAGCTGTACAAAACATAGCTAAAGTACTTAAAAATGGAGGTAGGCTTGTCGGTGAGTTTGGAGCTGAAGGCAATGTACATCATTTGATATTAGCTATGCAGGAGGTGTTTGCTCATCATCCTGAGTTTGGAGACTTTGAAAACCCTTGGTATTTTCCTAGTGTAGATACATACAAAACCCTTTTAGAAGAAGAAGGTTTTACAGTAACATATATAGAAATCATCCCACGTCCTACACCTATGGAGGACATAGGCAATTGGCTTGATATATTTGCTAATGGTGTAACTAGCCATTTGAGCGTTGAACAATATGAGGTGTTTAAAAAGGAAGTTATAGAGATATTGAAAAATAAAATATATAGTGAAAAAGAGGGATGGGTGTTAGACTACAAGAGGTTGAGGGTAAAGGCAGTAAAGTCTTGATAAAAACTATTTATCTGACTTTTAAATAACAACCTCAATAAAACCCGCAGGTTTTATTTTTAATATACTCTCTGTTATGGTGACTACATCTCCATCTAACTCTATGTGATTGTAGCCATTTTGTAAGTCTATTTCCATCTCTTTTACTTGTCCATAAAAACTACCAAACTTTGGTATGAAACTTACTGGGGTAAAGATGAAGAATTTTCTAGAACTTAGTAACATAAAAGGTGTCATGACAAGGTGTACAGGTAGAAGAAAGAGTACAGCTAGTAGATATTTTATTATGCCTTTTTCAAGTATGCCAAAACGTAGGGTTTCTGAGAGGAAGATGTGCTGTAAGTCTCCCATATTTCCTGCAGAGAATAGGAACATCTCATCATTGAGACTATAGTAGTGGTGTTTTTCACTTGGAAGAGACTTGTTACTTGATAGCGTACTAAGGATAGTGTCTAGTTTAGGTACTTGATGAAGTTTGGCTATGACGTTAAAAGAACCCGTAGGATTTAGTATAAACTTAGCATTATGCTTCAGGGTATGTAAAGTTTTTGCCACACGGCGAATGGTTCCATCACCACCGTTTATAATGATGTAATCATAAGATGCTATATCTTTGTGTGTAGCTAAGTCAGCTTCCGTGATATATGTAATGTCCAGTGCTTCATATTCAATGGTTTTACCTATGGAGAGTATACGCATAACAGTCCTTATCTGATAGTGAGTTCAATTGGCTATAATTATAACCATGAAACTTGAAAATGAAGATGCCTTAGATAATTTTATCATCTGTCACCAGTGTTTTACACTCCATGTAGAAACACCTATAGAAGATGGTTCTAAAGCCTGTTGTACAGAATGCAACGGAATTTTATACAGGTATGATTCAAAACTTATAGACCATGGTATCGCACTGAGTATTACAGGGCTTATCTTTTTTATTTTGGCAAATATATTTCCTTTAGTGCAAATAGAGATTCTTGGTTCTGAACAATTCATTACAATACCTAAAACGATAGCCTCTCTTTTAGATAATGGTTTTTACATTGTAGGGCTTCTTTGTGCCTTTCTTATTTTTATATTTCCTTTGATGATATTTGTAATAAATTTAGTTTTATTTTCTCTGTTAAAGCTTGAACGTGGTGAAAAATGGACAAAAGAGTTACTTATTTTGCTTTCACATATTACACCATGGAGCATGACAGATATATTTCTTATTTCTATTCTTGTGGCACTTGTAAAACTTATAGGGTATGCACAGATACATATGGGTATTGCTTTTTGGGCATTAATGGTGTTTGTAATGATAGATATTTATATCGTAAAACGTGTACATCTCTCGGAGATATGGATGTTACGTAAAAAAATGATAGTCCAGAAGCGTACATCATGATAGAAATAGATGAAAACAAACTCATACCTTGTCCTATATGTTCAGCAGTAAATATAGATAAAGGAAAAGAAAATAGCTGTCGACGTTGTGGTTCGGCTATCTATCATCACCGTCATTTTAGTACGGAAAAGTCTTGGGCATTTCTTCTTACGGCTATTATTGCTTATATCCCTGCAAACCTATATCCTATGTTGGTCACGAACCAATTTGGTTCACAAGAAGGTAGCACCATTTTAGGAGGTGTGATACTACTCTGGGAGCATGGTTCTTACCCTATATCATTGATTATATTTTTTGCTTCGATTATGATACCCGTAATGAAATTTTTAATCTTGCTTTATCTGTTAATTAGTGTAAAATACCCTATGGGAAAAGATAGGAAAGTAAATAAACATAAACTCTATTATATGACAGAAGTGGTGGGTCCATGGTCTATGATAGATGTGTTTGTTGTGGCGATACTTGCAGCACTCATACACTTATCAAGTGTATCGATACTTGCAGGGACGGCAGCCACAGCATTTGCTATTTCAGTCTTTTTTACACTTTTAGCGGCACATGCTTTCGATGAAACGTTAATTAAGGAAAATAGATGAAATTAATATTAGGCACAACCAGTTGTGCGAGCCCACTGCTGAAGTGGATACAGTGTCAACGTAGCCAAATGAGCTTTGCTCATGGGTGTCCTAATATAAAAACTTTAATTAAGGAAAACCGATAATGTCTACAAAGATACCAAAAATAGAAGAGTCTAATAAATTTAATCTTCTTACATCCATCTGGATAGTACCTTTTATTGCAATGGTTATTGCAGGATGGTTAGCTTATCAGTATTTTGAAGATTTAGGTCCGGAGATAGAGATAATTTTCCCTAAAAACGAAGGTTTAGTTGCAGGACAAAGTGTTGTTAAATTTAAAAATGTGCCTATTGGTAAAGTGACTAAAATTTATATAACTGAAGATATTGATGGTGTGGTGGTGGTGGTACGTATGAACTCTAAAGCAGCAAAACCTTATATGACGGAGTATGCTAAGTTTTGGATTGTAAAACCTGAAGTAGGCTTTTCTGGTATTAGTGGCT
>CAZXGY010000164.1:0-3808 GCA_964640455.1 uncultured Sulfurovum sp. | reverse complement strand
TGCTCTATACGAAATCTTGCACAGATATCTAGTTCAAAAGTATCGTGGAGTACTTTTAGCATTTCGCTTGTTTCATCATAGAGGTTTTCCTCTATCTCTAATCCATTCTCATGGGCATCATCTAAGAGTTTTAAAATAGCCTCAAGTGACATAGCAATGTAGGTCAATTCAACAGGATGCAGTTTACGTAACTTAATACGTCTGGTGATACGTTCTAAGTCATAGATTTGTTTAAGATGTGTCTCAAAACGGTTGATATTTGGCAGTAAAAGTTCAGTGAGGTCATAACGCTTTTCAAGAAGCGCTTTGTCACAAATGGGGTTGAGTAGACGTTCCTTGAGCAGACGTTTACCAAAGGCTGTAGAGGTTTTGTCTATAAGGTCAAGTAAGGTAATGTCAGCAGGGTCACGAGAGATGACAGAGAGTTGTTCCATAGCATTGTTCCCGATGTACATATAGCGGTTGTTGCCAAGAAACTGTGGCTTGTTCATCTTTTCGATGATACTCTCATCATGCTCAATGATAAAGTCTATGAGTACAGCCAAAGACTCTGTCGTATAAGGGTGACGCTCAAGATCTAAAAACTCTATGGCAGAAAGAAATGAGTTGATGTCAAAGACACGGGTAAAAAGCTCATTTTGAAAAGAGATTTTAAAACGCTTAGTGTTGAAAGAGTAGTGGAGTGATTCAAGTTCCAAGTAATGTACTAGCCACTCCTTGTCTATCTCCTTAGAGTCAAGGGTGATGATGACTTCAGAAGTACTGTAGGTTTGCAAAAGATTAAAGGCTTCATCAAGTGCATACGTTTTGTCATCACGGGTTGAGTGTATTTCGTTACAGATGGTCTTCCCTGTACTCACATCTATAGCAGCATAACCTACAGAGTAAATACCTGCATTCTCATCTATAAGTAGAGAGACAATGTTATTTTCACTAGGTTCATTGAGGTACTCAAAGTTAGTACCTGGAGAGATGATGTTTGAAACATAACGTTTGATATTTGGCATCTCACCTTTTTGTTTGACAACGATGATGGTGTATTTTTTAGTGTCAATCAGACGTGAAAGATAACGGTCAAGTGATACAGCAGGTACTCCTGCTAAAAGTGGGTTAGAAACAGAGTTTTCAAGTATGGCTTTACTCTTACGCGTGAGTTGAATGTTGAGTAGTTCGGCTATCTCTTTGGCTTTACCAACTTTCATTTCGTCATTGTTGACTTCATAGACTTCAAAGAAAGTACGAATATTTATCTTCTATATGTATGTAAAGTTACATGTCTTGATAGACACTATTGTATATTATAACATAAAGTGTAAACTATGGTGTGTTTTTTTGAGATAATTTAATGCAACACAATGCTATCAGAAGTTTTTAAAACTTAATACTGATTCACGCGATTACTAATGAAGGAAAAGTAGTATGGTTGAGCACTTGCTAAATCTTATGTTTTATAGTAAATTATAGTATTTGCACGTATATGGGGCTTTCAAAGCTTTTTTAATTTACGACTAAGTTTAATCATTATAATATGTCTATATATAACAATTATTATAATATTTAAAGGATTTTATCATGGCAGCTAAAAAAGTTAGGAAAAGTATCACAGAAAAAGAATATAAATTGCTAATCGGATTTGTAAAAGAAGATGATGAGTTAAAAGAGTTTAATAGAATTAAGTTTTTAAGGATATTTACTTTACTGTATTTTACAGGTGTTAGGATCAATGAAATATCCCAGATACGTGTAAGACACATAAAGCAGATTCTATCTTCTGGAGAAACGATCATAGTTTCACACAAAACGAATCGTGAACGTGTATTATATTTTTCGGGGAAAGGCACAAAAGAGATCACCAAGTATTTTGACACCACGGCAGACGCGGAAGATTTCGTTATTTGTTCCTGGGGGAATCCGAAAAATCAATTACACAGTATCTCTTTAATTTCCTTGGTAAACAAGTACATGAGTAAGGTTTTAGGGAGTGGCTTCACATCTCATAGCTTCCGTCAAGGGCTTTTAACAGAGATGGGATCTAAGTCAATTAACCCTAAAATCATCCAAAAATTCGTGGGACATAGCGACGTAAAGACCACTTTACGATATATCACACCTACGGAAGATGATGTTAAAATGTCACTTATTAGGTAGGGATTCCGTTATATGGCTTTCGAGATTGTCATTTAAGGGCATTAAAAATATTTAGATAAGGGTTACTATACATCCCATATAATAAACGGAGAAATAAGATGATTAATATATTCAAAACGAGTGACAAAATTATAAAAATAATTGAAAAGCAAGAGGGTGGACAGGATGAAAAAAATAGAATTATTGGGAAGATTCTTGTCTTGGCCAAAACCAAAGAAACATGTATTGATACTGGAGATATTAAATCCGCTTCAAAAGTAGAGGATTCATTAAGGGAAATTTTATACAAAAGCGAAGAGCTTCATCTAAATAGAGTTTGATATCACTAAAGCAAAAAGGGGGAAGGTATGAAAATCATACTGCTTTGGACAAGAATATTTACCAAACTCTGTAAAATTATAACCAGGTGATTTAAATTACTCCTTACGTTTATAATTAATCATGATTTTATTTACACCCAAAAGCCTATTTATATATATGACTACAAAACTACGGTAGTATAACTACTAATGAATGGTGATGCAGACATATTAGTTCTTAATCAAAAAAACTTGAAATCCCAATTATAGACGTTTAATCTCACATCGTAAAAGGTACTTATCCATGAAATACATTATCTATTTTATCCTGCTTACAAACACAATATTTGCAATTGCTGCAAATGAATATGTTAATCATACTAACTGTGATCAAATCATTGATAAAACATTCTATAAAGTGTGTTATGACTATTCGCTAAAAGCAACTAAAGCAGTAAGTTATACACTGCAGGGCGATTTAGTTAATGAGCTAAATATAAAAGAACGACCATACTTTTATTCAGAAAAAGTTATCCCTGCTGCATATAGAGCATACTATAAAGATTATAAAAATTCTTCGTATGACAGAGGTCATATTGCACCTGACGCAGCTTTTGATTGGAGCCAAGAGAGTCTTGATGCTACCTACTCTTTATCTAACATTATGCCTCAAGCAAGAAAGGTTAATCGCTATACTTGGACTAAAGCAGAACGCTATGCAAGGTTTGTAGCAGTTCAACGTGGTAACATTCATGTAATAAATATTCTAACTTATGATGATATACCTCTTCGGATAGGAAGTCATAGTATTGCTGTTCCAAGCGGATATTATAAAGTATTGTATTCTGCGGATCAAACATATACAAGATGTCTTTATTATGCGAATGATAATGCTATTGATACGAGTGAAGATAAATTAAGAGATCATGATATAGATTGTAGTGAAGTACCTGGACAAAAGAAAATTGATTATAGTTTTTTGATACCTATCCTTATGCTCAATCAGTAGCGTAATGATTTTACAAGTTCATGTATCATATGGATAAAGAGGAAGTTTAGTAGCTCATGGAGTCACTTGAAATTTACTTTAAGAAACAATGTCGTATTCTGCCCTCTTATGTAAAAGTAGCCAAATTTCTATAGTTGACTCATAAGTCTATAATGCTAAGAGCAATACTAAAATAATACCAATTAAAATAGCCATAGCAAGATAAAGATTTTTTTGTTTTGTTTTTTCTACTTTGATTCTTTCTTGGTATTGAGTATCTCTCTGAATAGTATTGGATTCAATCTCTTTCAAATGATTAACCTTTTGTTTAATAGCATTAAAATTGTTTTTTATTCTGTTATCCACTAAACGA
>CAZXGY010000163.1:0-3821 GCA_964640455.1 uncultured Sulfurovum sp. | reverse complement strand
ATACATGAAGGAATGCTTCAAGATCTTCACCAAGATCAACAAATACACCATAAGGTTCGATGTTAGAAACAGTTGCAGTTACTGTATCTCCTACACCGATGATTGCATCGATATCAGCCCAAGGATCAGGGTTAGCATCTTTAATAGAAAGTGACAAGTGTCTTTTCTTTTTATCATACTCAAGAGCGATAACATTTACTTCATCACCTTCAGCAAAATATTTAGAAGGATTCACTGGACCTTTGTGAGAAATTTGTGAATAGTGTACAAGACCGTCCATACCACCAACATCTACAAACATACCATAAGAAGTAATTTTCTTAATTGTTCCAATAACAGGTTCTTTATTTTCAAGTAATGCACCAACGATTTCGTCAGTTTTTGCTTTATCTCTTTCAATAAGTTCTTTTCTAGAAACAACTACTGAACCTTTATCTTTATCTACTTTAACGATAACAGCTTTTACTTTTTTACCAATAGCATCTACACCTGGTTTAGAAGAAAGGTAAGAGAGTGTACGTGGCATGAAGAATTCTAAACCGTCAACTTCAACAACATATCCACCTTTGTTTTTCTTAGTTACAACACCTTCGATGATATACTCTTGCTCTTCATCATACTCATCGATAAATTCATTTAATGCAACACGTGCTAGTGCCGCTTTGTAAGAAATACGCCCTCTACCCATTGTTACAACATTGATTGGATCATTTACTGCAAATAATACAGTACCATCTTCATCAGTAATCTCAGTAAGCTCAAGATTTGCATCTCTACCACCACCAATATCTACTACTACTAAATTGTCTGTTTCATCAATCTTAACGATTGTACCTGTAACTAAATCACTTTTTGATTCTGATTTTTTAAACGATTCCTCGAGCATCGCTGCAAAATCTTCTGTTTCATCTATTTCGAAATCTTCGAACTTCATACCTATCCTTATGTGTACACAAATTTTGCGTCATTATACCTGTTTAAACATAAATATGCCTTATAGTATATGGATAGGAAACTACTCTAACCATAAGCTAAAGTTTAAAGAAAAAAAGTAACGAAGTCAAAATATTTAAATAGATATACTCTCTAAAACATCAAAATACGTAGGGAAAGTTTTTGCTGTACACTCTGGCTCGTTAATAGTCACAGAGGCTTTATCTAAAGCTAAAAGTGAAAAACACATTGCCATTCTATGGTCATCATAGGTATCAATAGCGGCATGTTTAAGTACTTTTGGAGGGGTGATTTTCAAATAATCTTCACCCTCTTCTACTGTTGCACCTACTTTACGAAGTTCCGTAGCCATTGCGTAAAGTCTGTCTGTCTCTTTCACACGCCAGTTATAGATGTTACGTAAGGTTGTCGTACCCTTTACAAAGAGTGCAGTAGTAGCTATGGTCATGGCCGCATCTGGTATATGGTTAAAGTCCATATCAATTGCTCGTAACGCATCACGAGTCACAGAGATATATGTAGCACCCCACTCAACTTTTGCTCCCATAAGTTCTAGTACATCTACAAACTCTACATCACCTTGTATACTGTCTCTACCAATACCCGTGACTTTAACTGTACCACCCTTAATAGCAGCTGCAGCTAAAAAATAAGAAGCTGAAGAGGCATCACCCTCAACCATAAATGTTTCTACTGCCTTATACATTTGTCCAGATTTTATCTTAAAGGTCTTATAATTTTCATGCTCTACTTCAATACCAAACTGTTTCATAATATGTAAGGTAATATCAATATATGGTTTAGAAACTAATTCACCGATAATAGTAATTGTCATATCATTTTTAGCTAATGGTGCTGCCATAAGTAAGGCAGTAAGAAATTGACTAGAAATAGCACCATCAATCTCCACACTTCCACCAGTTAAACCATCTGCATCAATAGTAAGTGGAGGATATCCATCATTCTCAAGATACTCAATATTTGCACCTGCTTGACGTAAAGCATCTACCAAATGCCCTATAGGTCTCTCTTTCATACGAGGTTCACCAGTAAGAATATAACTACCTTTACCCAAGCAAAGTGCAGCACAGAGTGGTCGCATTGCAGTCCCTGCATTACCTAAAAATATCTCTTGTTTTTCAGTACTAGAAATAGCACCTGCATTACCTATTACTACACATTCAGTTTTGTCCTCAGACAAGCTATACTGTATACCTAACTGTTTCAGTGCATTAAGCATATGACGTGTATCATCACTCGCTAAAAGATTTGTAATGGTTGTAGTTCCTTGTGCTAAGGCTGCGAGTAAAAGTGCCCTATTCGACAGACTCTTTGATCCTGGAAGATTTATCTCACCCTCTATTTTTTCTATAGGTTTTAGCGTAAGGGTATTCATGAAATCGTATCTACTTTTTTCATCTCTTGAATTTTATCAATCACATTTTGTACTATCCAGTCAGGTGTTGATGCACCCGCAGAGATACCACAAAGTTCTTTACCTTCAAACCAAGAGGTTTCAAGCTCTTTCTCATTTTCTATCAAATAAGAGTCATCACAATCACGTATACATATACTATGCAACTGTTTTGTATTAGATGAGTGTTTCCCTCCAATAACTATCATGACATCTGCATCTTTAGCCAATTCAGCCGCGGCATCTTGGTTTTCAAAGGTTGCATTACAGATGGTATTAAATACACGAATCTCTTTACGTGTTAACATCAGAGCATTGACTATTTTTGCAAAATCTTCAGGTTTTTTTGTCGTCTGTGAAACAACCGCAACTTTACCACGAAGAGGAAGTTCTTCTAACTCTTCTGGTTCAAGTACAATAAATGCATCATCAGGATACATTGCATAGCTCACAACACCCTTTATTTCAGGGTGACTTGCATCACCAAAAATAACAATACTATACCCATCTTCACTCATTTTTGCTACTATATTTTGAGGCGTCGTCACATAAGGACAAGTTGCATCTATAATTTCATTATCTTGTGCTTTAAGTTGAGCCAATTCATTTTTAGGAATACCATGGGTACGTATTACCACAGAGTCATCAGAATTAACATCTTCAAACTTCTCTGCAAGACCTATATTAAAGCCCTCTTTTAAACGATTAATCTCATCTTTATTATGAATGAGTGGACCATAAGTTTTAGACCCTCTATGCTCTTCAGCTATCTCTATAGCACGTTTCACACCAAAACAAAAACCATAACTAGAAGCTAACTGTATTCTCATAATCTTATCTCAACTCCGCAGCACATTCATTTGCTAATGCTGTCATAATCTCACTCATCACAGACTCTATATCTGCATCTTCAAGCGTCTTATCCATTGACTGAATAAAGAAACGAACCGTAAGAGATTTTTTATCTCCTAACTTCTCATCTTCATAAATATCTACTGGGTATATATCTTTAAGCATAGGCAAATTTAAACCATTGAGTACTTTTGCCACGGTATAGTAGCCCATTGACTTATCTATCACTACAGAAAGGTCTTTATAGACCCCTTGGAATTTAGATATCGCTACAGCGTTGATATGGGTTGGTAATAACACATCAAAATCAACCTCAGCCACGAATGTCACTGGTATACCATACTCTTCTTGTACCGTTGGATGAAGTTTAGAGATAAACCCACACACTTTTCCCTCTACCATAATGTTTGCAGACTGATAAGGATGGAGTAACCCATTTTCATACGTACAAGGCTCAAGTTCAAAGGTACCAATGACAGCACCTACTTTTTGTGTAAAAGTAGCAAAATCAATCATAGCTGGTTTACCCGCGTTTCTTACATTTTCACCTTCACTCTG
Source organism: uncultured Sulfurovum sp. (assembly GCA_964640455.1). GTDB lineage: Bacteria > Campylobacterota > Campylobacteria > Campylobacterales > Sulfurovaceae > Sulfurovum. The sequence goes on along the minus strand of CAZXGY010000163.1, from coordinate 43 downwards.
TCCAGAGAATACAAAAGAGATCACTTCACTCTGTTCTCTTTTG
>CAZXGY010000162.1:1716-3857 GCA_964640455.1 uncultured Sulfurovum sp. | reverse complement strand
AGTATACATTGTCAATGTGTACTAAATGTGAAGTGCAAAAATTCTTCTCTCATTATAGGTAAGAACAACAATAATCCGTAATACTTTTCACATTAACTTGAAATTTACTATTGGCAGGCACATTAAATAATTCTCCACCTTTGACTGCTATCCACGCATCGGTATTTGGAAGTTTTACCTCTAACTCACCAGAAGTAATCTCCATTAGTTCTGCTGCAGCTGTACCAAACTCATACTCGCCAGGAAGCATAAACCCTAAAGTTTTCTTAGTGCCATCAGCAAAGTTTACTGTACGGCTTGTCACAGCTCCATCAAAATAGCTATTACCTTCTAGCTCTACGCTTACGTTATCAAATGTTTTCATTATTTAGTCCTCTAGTTCAAATATTTGCAGAATTATAACAAAACTACATTACACACAGAATCAACACAAGAAAAATATAATAAACAAAGAAGGTAACTTTATGCAAAAACTACTCTATATCACTGACCAAGATGAATATGTAGACCATAGCTTCATCGCTCCACTTTTTGAAGTCTATTTAAAAAAATATATGCACGTAGACATCCTCTACTTTACAGAGTTCAAATCTGACTTTGCCTGTAAAGATGCTAACCATTTTGTAGTACCTTCACGCTACAAAAATGTTCTCTTAGAGGAACTTACATCTAACGGTATTGACATCAGCACTTATGACTTCGTTATGGTAAGGAACAATATCTCACTCATGAAACATATCTTGAAACATAGAGTAAAGTACGAGTACAAGGCACTCTATAGGTTCTCTTTTCCTAAGCGTAAAGTACACATAAAATGTGAAGAAGCCAAAGGCAAAAATCAATTTTTAAACCGATGCATACACTATATAAAAACCAAAAAAGAGACAAAAATCATTAATAGTTGTGATGCTTTTTTACCTACTTCTGCACGTATGCATCAAACCTATCGTCCAGAGGTAAACATTCCTACTATTATTTGTTCTCCTGCCATTAACCCTGCTGCTTTACATAAGCATCAACAGCATGAGGGAGATGAGCTACATTTTATTTATGTTGGTACCTTAGATAAACTGCGAGAGTTTGATACCATTTTACATGCTTTTGCCTCTTTAGAGAACAAATCATGGAAACTCTATATCTCCACCAGAGATGTAGAGTTTGCCTACACCCTTTTAGAAAACTATCCAAGCATTAAAGAGAAAGTCAAAGTCTATAATGCCAAAACCAAAGATGCCCTACTTGAACTTGTATCCAAGTCAGACATAGGTATTGCCCTGCTTCCTGACCTTCCTATCTATAACACTTCTACTCCTGTAAAAGTCTTCGACTACTACTCCTCTGGTGTCCCTTGTCTTATGACACTCTCAGATCATATTTCTACTATCTTTACAGACTGCAACGATGCATGGTTTTGTGATTTTAATGTAGAAGCTATTAGAGAAAAGCTTACCTATCTTCTGACCCTTAGCAAAGATGACATCACAGCACTTGGAGACAAAGGACAAAAGAGGCTCCTTGATGTGAAAAACTATGAAACCATCGCTCAAAAAATAGCAGATCAACTTAAAGCACTCTAAATGAAAACACCTACTATAGAAAACCATCATTATGATGTACTTGTCGTTGGAGGGGGCATTTCTGGCACTGCTCTTTTTTACGAACTGGCTAAATATACCGATATCTCTTCTTTATGCCTGCTTGAAAAGTATGAAGCCCTAGCAACACTCAACTCTAAAGGGACTTCAAATTCACAGACTATTCACATAGGAGACATAGAGACCAACTATACCCTAGACAAAGCCAAAGTCACCAAACGTACAGCCAAAATGGTAGAGAAGTTTTGTCTACAGTATGCACTAGAAGATAAAATAATGTTCAAACACCAAAAAATGGCACTGGGTATAGGGGAGAAAGAAGTACGCTTTATAGAAAACCGTTACCATGAGTTTAAAAAGATTTTTTCCTATTTAGAACTTTGGGATGTAGAAAAACTCAAAACCATTGAACCTAAAGTAGTCTATGCCGATAAAGCACAAACCAAAGTACGCTCTGAACCCATCATAGCCATGGGAACCCATACCCAATACACGACTATAGACTATGGTGCGATGTCTGAAGCCTTAGCCAGTGAGGCACAAAAA
>CAZXGY010000162.1:0-1616 GCA_964640455.1 uncultured Sulfurovum sp. | reverse complement strand
CATGGTGACCCCGACATATTGGCTAACGACAAGACACGCTTTGGACCCACCGCACTGATGTTACCCAAACTAGAACGCTATAAAAAAGGAACGTACTTAGACTTTTTTAAAACCTTGAACTTTGACTTTCACATTGTCAAGATATTTTGGGACTTACTTAAAGACTCAGATATACGTCATTACATCTTTAAAAACTTCCTTTTTGAAGTCCCGATGATTAACAAAAAACTCTTTGTACAAGATGTCAGAAAGATTGTCCCCTCTTTAGGTGTAGATGACATAACGTACGCCCAAGGTTTTGGAGGTGTACGTCCACAAGTCCTAGACAAAGAAAAAGAGAAACTCATGCTAGGAGAGGCTTCTATAAGCCCAGGAAACGGTATCATATTTAACATGACACCTAGCCCTGGTGCAACTTCATGTCTAGGCAATGCAGAGAGAGATATGCATGTGATTGTGAAGTATCTTGGATTAGCATATGATGAAGCACAATTTTTAGAAGATTTGACAGAGTAATATCTATTCGTAGGGTGCGTTTGCCAACGCACCTTCCAAAGTATTTTCACAGAAGCAAGCTAATACTTCATCCAAATTTAAAGGTGCGTTGGCAAACGCACCCTACCAAGAGCATAGACAATTTCTTAATAAATACACACCAATTCTACACTCCCACGCTAAAGTAAAATATACAGATATTTCCAAAAGGATAATTATCATGAAAAAAAATACTTTTACCTTAACAAATAATAATAACAATGAGAGCTATGAATACAACATTTTAGAAGGAACCAGAGGACCCTCAGTGCTGGACATACGTACTTTTTTTGCAGATACGGGCATGTTTACCTATGACCCTGGGTTTACTGCCACAGCAGCCTGTGAGTCTACCATTACTTTTATAGATGGTAAAAAGGGTGAGTTACGTTACCGTGGTATTGCCATAGAAGATCTAGCCAATAAACATACCTACCTTGAGACATGTTTTCTACTTCTGAACAGCCGTTTCCCCTCAGAAAAAGAACTGTACGAATTTGACTTAGAGATACGCCACAGAGCATTTTTACATGAAGGACTACGCCACCTCTTTAATGCCTTCCCTGACAATGCACACCCTATGGCTACTCTCTCTGCAGCAGTCACTGCCCTCTCTACTTTTTATAATGACCATATAGAGATGAACAAAGAAGAAGAATACCTCGAAATGGCACATCGTATCATTTCCAAGATGCCCACCATCGCAGCCTTTGCCTACCGACATTCACTAGGTATTCCTTTTATACAGCCAGACATAGACTTAGGTTTCACAAAAAACTTTCTTACCATGATGCGTGCATACCCTGGAGGCAAAATGCACCTCTGCACCAATGGACATGAACATATCAAAGATGTTGAGGTACGTGCGTTAGACACCATTTTCACCCTACACGCAGACCATGAACAGAATGCCTCAACGACTGTGGTACGTGGAGTAGCTTCTACGGGTGCACACCCTTATGTAGCCATAAGTTCTGGTATCGCAGCACTTTGGGGTCGTGCCCATGGAGGAGCCAACGAATCTGTCATCGCACAGCTTGAGTACATAGGCTCTGTAGACAAAGTAGAAGCCTTCATAGAAA
>CAZXGY010000161.1:0-3874 GCA_964640455.1 uncultured Sulfurovum sp. | reverse complement strand
TACATCACATGAATCGTGATGAGGTACGCTTCATTACTCTTGCACACTACAATGCATTAGTAGATAGCAACTATGAAAATGTCACAGAGCTTATCTTCTCTCCACCTGCTTTTAATGAAGAAGTTAAACTACGAGCAAAGCTAGGGGTAACTCCTTATGACCTCTCTGTCATACTCGTGGTAGATGAGATACCTGATAAAAAAATAGAAATACTCTGTCAAAGTAAAACCTATAGCGACGTAAAAGAAATGCTTATAGAACTTTAATAAATAATCAATTTTTTACTAACTTTTAGATAAAATATACCAAATTATTATCCAAAGGTTTCCTTGTGCTTTATAACGTCGTTGATATTCAAAATATACTACCTCATAGATACCCATTTCTTTTAGTGGACAGAATTACAAAACTTACAGCGGGTGAGTATATAGAAGGGTTTAAAAACGTTTCTATCTCTGAGCCTGTATTTCAAGGGCATTTCCCTGATCATCCTATCTACCCTGGTGTGATGATACTTGAGGGTATGGCACAAGCTGGTGGCGTACTTGCATTTAAAAGTATGGACAATGCTAGCCAAGAAGAGATAGAAAACAAAGTCGTTTACTTTATGAGTATCGATAAAGCGAAGTTTCGTGTACCTGTAACACCAGGTGATCAACTCGTCTACAAAATAAATGTGATGAAACAAAAAGGTCCAGTATGGCAACTTGAAGCCAAAGCATATGTAGATGACAAAGTGGTAGCGCAAGCTGAACTTAAAGCTATGATTGTTGATAAATAGGTCTTTGATGTCTTTAATTCATCCTTCCGCAGTGATAGAAGATGGTGCCATACTAGGAGCTAATGTCTCTGTTGGTCCATTTGCGTACATTGGTAAAAAAGTAAGAATCGGTGACAACACAACTGTCGCTTCACACGCTGTTATAGATGGCGATACAACTATTGGTAAAAATAACCGTATATTCTCTCACTCTGCTGTGGGAACCATACCTCAGGACTTAAAGTTTAATGGAGAAGATGTACAGCTTATTATTGGTGATAATAATACGATTAGAGAATTTACGCTACTTAACCCCGGAACTAAAGGTGGTGGCTCAGTTACAAAGATAGGTAATGGTAACCTCCTTATGGGTTATGTGCATCTTGGGCATGATGTTATCATGGGTGATAACTGTATTTTAGCCAATGGTGCAACCCTTGCAGGGCATGTAGAACTTGGTAACCATGTGGTTATCGGTGGTCTTACACCTGTGCATCAGTTTGTCCATATAGGTGACTATGCGATGGTTGGTGGAGCTTCTGCTTTAGCACAAGATATACCTCCTTTCTGTCTTGCTGAAGGAAACCGTGCAAACCTTAGAGGGTTAAACCTAACAGGACTTAGAAGAAGTATGGAGAGAGATGAGATAAACTTACTTAAAATAGCCTATAGAGAGTTATTTGAACAAGGGAATCCACTCCAAGAGGTAGCACAAAGTATTTTTGAGTCTAGCACATCTGACAAAGTTAAAAAACTTTGTGAATTTATAAAAACCTCTAAAAGAGGTATACCGTTTAATAGAATAAAGAATGAGGATAACTAATGAGTACAACTAAAGCATGTAGCTTTTGTGAAGCACAAGAGAGTGAAGAAAATCCACTTATCGCAGGAGAGAGTGCATATATCTGTTCTAACTGTGTGGTTTCTGCTTACAAAATCTTATTTGGTGAAGAAGAACAAGAAGAATCACAAGCTGATTTAGGTACACATACTCTCTATACACCAAAAGAGATTGACGCAATGCTTAGCGAGTATGTGATTGGTCAAGAGAAAGCTAAAAAGACACTTTCTGTAGCTGTATACAACCACTACAAGCGTATATTTAAAGACAATCTAGAAGATGATACACAAATTTCTAAGTCAAATGTACTGCTTATAGGACCAACAGGTTCAGGAAAAACGCTTTTGGCACAAACCATTGCTAGATTTTTAAATGTACCTATTGCTATTGCAGATGCAACTAATCTTACTGAAGCGGGATATGTAGGTGAAGATGTAGAGAACATTCTTACTAAACTTCTCATGGCAGCAGATGGTGACCCACAACGTGCAGAGCAAGGTATTGTATTCATTGATGAAGTAGATAAAATAGCTCGTATGGGTGAAAATCGTTCTATTACACGTGATGTATCGGGTGAAGGTGTTCAACAAGCCCTACTCAAGCTTATAGAAGGTTCTGTTGTGAATATTCCACCAAAAGGTGGACGTAAACACCCTAACCAAGATTTCATACAAATAGATACATCAAATATACTCTTTATCTGTGGGGGTGCATTTGATGGGTTAAATGACATTCTTAAAAGAAGACTTGGTGCAAATACACTCGGCTTTGGTCAAGAGAAACGCTCTAAAAAAGATGAAGAGAACCTTCTCCATTTAGTAGAGGCAGATGACCTAGTCACCTATGGTCTTATACCAGAGCTTATAGGTCGTCTTCATGTACTAGCAACACTAGGTGAGATAAGCAAAGAGGATATGGTACGTATCTTGGTTGAGCCTAAAAACTCACTCATGAGACAGTATCAAAAACTCTTCGAGATAGATGATGTAAAACTTACATTTGAAGATGAGGCTCTCTCTCTTATAGCCCAAAAGGCGATTGAGAGAAAGACGGGTGCAAGAGGGTTACGCTCCATACTTGAAGAGATGCTCCTAGATATTATGTATGAGCTACCTGAACTATCTGGCTATGAAGTGGTTATTACAAAAGATGTAGTAGAGACTGGTGCAAACCCACTATATATAAAAGATAAAAAAACAGCTTGACTAAAAGCAAGTAAAAAAGGATATTAGATATGTTTAAAAGACTATTAGGAATGTTTTCCAACGATTTAGCCATTGATTTAGGAACAGCAAATACGCTTGTACTTGTAAAAGGTCAAGGTATCAGTATTAACGAACCTTCAGTAGTTGCCATCCAGTATGATAAACATGGTCAAGAGCGTATCTTAGCTGTAGGTCAAGAAGCTAAAGATATGGTAGGTAAAACACCAGGAAATATCAAAGCGATTCGTCCTATGAAAGATGGTGTTATTGCTGATTTTGAAGTAACAGAAATGATGATTCGTTACTTCATCGAAAAAGCACATAAAAGAAAAGGGTTTTTCTCTCCTCGTATTATTATCTGTGTACCTTATGGTCTTACTCAGGTTGAGAGACGTGCAGTGAAAGATTCAGCTGAAAATGCAGGTGCACGTTATGTTTACCTTATTGAAGAGCCTATGGCAGCAGCTATTGGTGCTGGTATACCAGTTAAAGATCCTAATGGTAACCTGGTTGTTGACATTGGTGGAGGAACAACAGAAATTGGTGTAACTTCACTTGGTGGACTTGTTATCTCCAAGTCAATCCGTGTGGCTGGAGACAATATAGATCAAGCAATTATTGACTACATCAAAAAGAACTTTAACTTACTTATTGGTGATAGAGTTGCAGAAGAACTTAAAATTAAGATTGGTACAGCCATTGCACTTGATGAAGATTTAGTAACTACTGTAAGAGGTAGAGATCAAGTAGAAGGAAGTCTTGCATCTATGGAAGTCACTTCAGAGCATATTAGAGCTGCAATGAAAGATTCTCTTGAGGAGATTGCTGATGCGCTTAAAGATGTTCTAGAGCAAACACCTCCTGAACTTGCTGGGGATATCGTAGAAAATGGTATTGTTCTTACTGGTGGTGGAGCACTTATCCGCGGGTTAGACAAGTATCTTTCTGATATTGTTAAACTTCCTGTATTCATTGCAGAAGACCCTCTTTTAGCTGTGGCTAAAGGTACTGGTATTGCTCTTGATGAAATAGATTTACTCCAACAAATGGCATATGAAGACTAGACTC
>CAZXGY010000160.1:0-3904 GCA_964640455.1 uncultured Sulfurovum sp. | reverse complement strand
GAACTCTCAGGGGCATTGAGCCCCCGTTGCCATGCAATGAAGTAAGTTTTTAACTCTGCAAGACTAAAGGCTTGTGTCGTTGCATTATCTAGGGCAAGTACATCTTCACCATAAAGATCAAAGAGTAAACTCAGTGCCACACGTCTAGGCTCTTTAATAGCTTTAGCTCCTCCTAAGAGTTTGAAGTAGTTTACGTGGGCTACTCTCTCATAGCCATCATAATCACACACCATAAACTCACCACCCCAAAGCTTACCATCATCTCCATACCCTGTACCATCAAAGGCGACACCAAAGACCTTGCCTGTTATCTGCTTCTCTGCCATGACACCCAAAATGTGAGCATGATGATGCTGGACTTCGACAAGCTCAGTCACCGATTGATTATTAGGTTCCTGAGCTTGTCGAAGGACTAACTCTTTCGCTACTTTCGTACTCTCATAGTTTGGATGTTTGTCGTGGGCTACTACATCTGCTTTAAAGTTATACACTCTCTCTAGTGTCTCTATGTTCTTTTTATAATACTCAACTGAACCAATACTATCCAAATCTCCAATATGAGGAGAGAGGATGACTTGATTGTCAAACCCTATGGCGATGGTACTTTTTTGATTGGCTCCAAGGGCAAGTACATTATGTTTTAGCTTAAAAGGAAGTTTGATACTCACAGGAGCATACCCTCTGGCACGTCTTAGGACAACTTGTTGTTCTTTTACTACCATCACCACAGAGTCATCACACCCATTGACTATCTTGCGGTCATGCTCTAGCACATAGTCATAGACCCCTTGTAGCTTCTGCAAATCCTCCAAGCTAGTACAGATAGGCTCATCAGTGACATTTGCAGAGGTGGCTACTAGTGGACGATTGAGCTTATCCAGTATAAGTAGATGCAGAGGAGTGTAGGGTAAAAATAGCCCAATGCGTGAGATATTAGGTGCAATTCCACTCGTAGGTTGGGGTGTCCCTACCCCAACAATCACAATAGGACGCTCTTTAGAAGTCAACAACTCCTCTTCCAATTCATTTATCTCACCAAATTCCCTAGCCATCTCCATATCTCTCACCATCATGGCAAAGGGTTTTGTGGGTCTTTGTTTTCTCTCTCGCAGTGTAGCAACAACCTCTTGGTTTGTTGCATCACACATGAGATGATACCCACCCACCCCTTTAACAGCAAGTATTTTTCCATCTAATAAAAGTTGCGTAGCAACATCTACTAACTCCTCATTCTTAATTCCTAACTTCTCATTCTTATCCCATAGGGATAAAGAAGGCCCACAATCATGACATCCTATAGGTTGTGCATGGTAACGTCTATCTAAAGGGTTAGTATACTCCTCTTCACATGCCTTACACATCTTGAAAAACTTCATGGAGGTATTGACTCTGTCATAGGGTAAATCATAAATGATGGAGTACCTTACACCACAATGTGTACATGTAATAAAAGGATAATCATAACGACGGTTAGAGGGGTCAAAAAGCTCTTTTTCACATTCTGAGCAGATACTCACATCAGAAGGAATGTTTACTGTTACTTCTCCTGATTCTTCTGTTTGTATAATTTGAAAATTATCAAATGCTTGGTAAGGTAGTTTTTCATGATGTATGTTATCTATAGAAGCTAATGGCGGATATTCATACTCTATGGCTGTGAGAAATTGATTAAGTGTAAGGGTATCTGTGTTGAGCAGTATCTCAACACCTTTAGAGTTATTACTTACAGTACCTGTAACTAAGTAACGCTCAGCCAAAGCATAGATAAAAGGACGAAACCCCACACCTTGTACCGTACCTGTGATGTTTATTTTATAAGTACAAAGCTCCATGTACTGCATTCTCCTTGCCTATAGGAAAGTTCTTATTCATAAGTGGTTTATATTGTCCTATCGTTCTTTCTATTCTACCATAGAGTGACTGATTGGCAAAGGTTTCACCTGTGAGTACTACGATACGTGTACCTACCTTATCTACTAGTTGAGGCACTATCTCTCCGATATAATCTCCAAATGATTCATAGATACTGTAACACATAAAGTTATTTTCAACATCACCTAACTGGTAAGACATGATACTTGTTAAAAACGCATAGTTATCAAAACGGTTGTCTTTTACTCTGGTATCTATCTGTAGTCCACCTTTACCTAAAAAACTCAATGCTTCAGCAGAAATACCCTCAAAGCTCTCATCTTCTAGCCCAAGTGTAATAGCTGTTACCTCAAAAATATCCATATCACCTTCAAGGTTATCAAGGCGTTCCCACACTTCTGGGTACTTCTTTTTGTAGTTTCCTACAAGTCTGTCTGAACCTTCTCTAAGTGTACTTATCTTTTCCCAGAGATTATCTGATTCAAATGGTATGGCAGGTACGGCATTAATGACTTGTTTTCCATTGTAGTAGAGAAAGTTTAGTGTACCATCGAAGTGTACACCAATAGCCTTCTGCCCTACTTTATGGTGTTCAGCAAGTACAGACATCATAGAGGCTTTATACTGCTCAAAACGGTGTTCATTTGAGTGTCCACTATCAAAATCTTCATTCTCTAAAATATACATCTCTTCTGTTGTTACTTCATCGAAGACTTCTAATGAATCTATAACACTTTTATCATCCACTTTTACACAAGCCAAATCATGGGCTATGGTTACTCTATTTCTATTACTTTGAACAAGAGCTGGGTAGAGTATACGTTCTCCTGAGACAAAGAGATTAGTATCTTGGTTAATGAATATTTTTGTATCATTTTGAGGATTAATAGGCATGTCAAAATCTACTAAGAAATCTGCCTCTTCCTCTGCATCACACTCCTCATAAGCAATATATTGTAACCCTGCGTTTATAACCTCACGAGCAAGGAGCATTGTCATACCATCATCAGGATATTTCACTAATACAGAAGAGCCATAAAAAGATTTAAGTTCATCACTTTTTGTAGCAACTCTAAGCAATGGACGCTCTATGCTCAGTAGTGCATTGAACTCTTGGGTAACTAACATCAAATGTGTATTAAAACCATTGGAGTCTGCCATAAGTATAGTAGACGTTGCTGGACTATAATCTAGAGTAGGTTTAAAGAATTTTCTATACCCATGTGCTGTTTTCATAAGTACTTTTTTACCTGCTGCTATTGCACGACCACTTACTTCAAAAAGCTTTCTAAAATCACCTTTATTTAGAGCTAAATGTTCACTCTCTTTATCTAACATACGAATGGCGATACCACACTCTATACAAGAGATGAGTGGATAGTCCAAACGCAAGGCATTGTGTTTTACTTCTTCTGCACACTCAGAGCATGGAGTAAGAAACTTCATTGTAGTATTGGCACGAGTATACGGATATTTAGTAAGGAATGGATGTTGAGAACCACAGTGATTACACGAGGTAAATGGATAGTAATACCTACGAGAGCTTACATCAAACATCTCTTTTTGACAGGTAGGACATGGTGCAATATTCAAAGGTAAATGACTTTTAGGTACAGGCATAAGTGCTGGTTTTTCATCAGAAAAATAGTGTTTACCTTTTCCTAAGAAAAGTGATGCAGGAATAATATTATCAATACCTAGTAAAAAAGCTTCTAAGTTTTTATCTTCTTTATCAAAAGTAAGTATGATTTTATCTGTTGTTTGAAGTACTTCTACTTCTGTCTTTTCTTGTATTGCATAGGCTCTTATGAGGTCTGCAATATAGTTTTTGTTTGAGCTAAATTCAATCTCAAAAATAAAATACATTTAGTTTCCTTGTTGTGTCTCTTGTTTACTACACAACCAGATAACTAAAAAAGGGAACAAATGCAAGATATAAGGAGGTATGCATTTTCTTTTGGACAAGTTTTCTTTAGAAATTTTCTCTGGCTGTGTACTAAACAATAATAAAAAAGATATGAATAACTCTTAA
>CAZXGY010000159.1:0-3917 GCA_964640455.1 uncultured Sulfurovum sp. | reverse complement strand
AGACAAAAGCCCCAGCAGCCCCAGACCCACCACTAGCAGGCACAGCACTTCTGTCTACCAAAAGTACCTTTTGCCCTTTAGCTTGCAAAGTATACGCAGCCATACACCCTGCTATACCCGCTCCGATGATGATGGTGTCGTAGGTTTTAGGCATTATTTTCCTTACACCCTCATTCCCACTCTCCCGAGTGAGAATGCATACACATTATTTTTGTGTATTGGGAGTTATTTTATTATCTCTAATCTCGTTACAAATCCCATATTTAAACCAAAGTAATTACCTATATATAGTGCCGATATAATACTGAATACTACTAACACTATTTTAGCTAATAATTTTTCCAAAGATGTAGATTTTTTAGAAACATTAAGTGCATATGCATATATTCCAACTGCAACAAAACTCCAAAAGGAAAGTACCATTACAAAAAGTGATCCGAAAAAATATGTATAAATATATGAGAAAGAAGCTTTATGATCATACCAAAGATATTGTTGAAACATATGGCTAGTTATACTCAAAAGAATTAAAAGAACTAACCATAATATTTTCATAATACTAAACCGTAATTTCCTTAATATCCGCAATATCTTTAAACGTCTTATACACAGACCCTATAGTATTTAAACGGTTATTCTTTAATGCCTCATCTTCAGCATTTACCATCACATCATCAAAATACCCATCAAGCTCACGTTTAAGACCGAACAACGCTTCAAACTCTGTTTTGTAGTCTGCATAGTCTTGATTGATGACTTTCTCGTAAGCATTATAAAGTGTTACTTCTGCATCTTCTTTGAAAAGTGCCGTATCAATACTTAGTGCACTCTCTAAGTCTACATCTTTAGAGATGTTTGCTACACGTTTAAAGGTAGAAAACTGCTCTTTAAATGTATCAGCACTTACGATGTCGTTAAGTGCAGAAACTTTTTTTGCTATCTCGTTAATATCTCTCTCACCTGATGCTAGGACTGCCGCAATAACTGACGGGTTTGCATCGAGTGATTTATTAATACGCTCGATGATGAACTCACTTAGTACTTGTGTATCGAAGTCATCATACGCACTTTTAAGTAGAGATATAATGTCATCTATATTAAATGCCAAGTCATACTCAGTCACTATACGGACAATACCATTGACTGCACGACGAAGTGCAAATGGATCTTTAGAACCTGTAGGTATACGACCAACTGAGAAAAGCCCTAAAAGCGTATCTAGCTTGGCAGACATAGCAACAATAGAAGAAAATATAGATGTTGGTAGCTCTGCACCTTCACCTACTGGCATATACTGCTCTTTGATGGCAGTATAGACCAACTCCTCTTCTCCAAGAGCTTTGGCGTAGTAGTACCCCATAAGCCCTTGAAGTTCTGTAAACTCATAGACCATCTCACTCATTAGGTCAGCTTTAGCAAGGTTTACAGACTTATCCATAAGTTTTTCTAACTCTGCATTATTTTTACCACTCTCTGCTTCTACCTTTTCCATGTAGAGCCCTAAGAGTCTTACGGCAATGTTCTTCTCTCTTGCTATCTTATCTGCCAATGTACCAAGACCATCGATGAACTGTACTTTTTCAAGACCATCTGTAGAGAGTCCATTTTTCAAGTCATTTTTGTAGAAGAAAAGTCCATCGGCTAGACGAGGTTTAAGTACACGCTCATTACCAGCTACTACTTTAGAGTAGTCATCTGTATAAGCATTACTTACTACTACAAACTTATTGGCTATCTTTCCATTTTCAAACACAGGGAAGTAACGCTGGTGCTCTTTCATAGAAGTGATAATCACTTCAGGTGGAAGCTCTAAGAAAAGCTCATCAAAAGTACCTACCAAGGCTTTAGGGTTTTCTGTAATCGCTACTACTTCAGCTATTAACGATCTATCACGTTCTATGATAATGTTATGCTCAGATTCAAGTGCATCAAACTCTGCAAGTATGACTGCCTCACGTTCTGTTGGCTGTAACATCACTGCACCCTCACGTAAGATGTTCTCATACGCGTCAATGCTTGGTACTTCAACAGCGTCATAGCTTACCATACGGTGTACATAGGTTTTCGTATCTGCATCTACACCAAAGAGTGTTACAGCTACAGAGCTTTCACCCATACGTACTTGAAGCCATCTGATAGGACGGATAAACTCATCAGACCTTGCACCCCAACGCATCATCTTTCCAAAAGACATAGACGCTATCCACTTCTCTAGCATCTCTTGGAGAAGTGAAGCTGTTTGAGCTCCCTTTTCTTCTTTTTTAAAATAGAGTACTTCTTTACCATTTTTCTCACCACGTCCAAGTTCATCAAAACTCACACCACACTTACGTGCAAAACCCTCTGCTGCTTTAGTAGGCTCACCATCTTTGACCGCAGCCACCATAGGAGGACCAAAGAACTCAACGGTAGCATCTTCTTGACTTACAGGCATAGCAGTATGTTTAAGTACAAGACGTCTTGGTGTATAGATAAACTCAAAGTCATTAGCCAGGTTATATTCACCTAGTATCTTTGTCCATGATTTTTCTATGTTGGCTACGATTTTAAGTAGAGGTATAGCGGGAAGTTCTTCCACACCGATTTCGATAAGTAGTGCTTGTGTCATTGTAGGGTTTCCTAGTAAATATAAATTGATAATATTTTATCTAAGAGTTGGTAAAGAGGGGGTTAGTCTTCTTCTTTCTTATTTTCAGACTTATCAGAGACATACTCATCTTCGTACTCATCTACAAGGTCTTTACGTCTCTGTTCTTCATCGAACTTAGAGAGGAAATTGTTTCTAATAATCGTAAAGGTCATAAAAGAAAAAACAATCACGACAACAATATAAAGGTAATCTCCAAATGACATTAGTTCTCCTTCAGGGTATTGGCTATGGTGATTTTCTCAAAACCATCATAGTTTTGACGTAATGCATCATAGATTACCACACCCACACTCACGCCAAGATTAAGACTTCTACCTTTTCCACCCATTGGTATAGTAATACATTGTTCAGGGTGAGCTAAAAGTACCTTCTCATCTATCCCTCTAGTCTCAGAACCAAAGAGTATATGGTCATCTTTTTTAAAGGGTGCGTTAAAATATAGATTATCTGTTTTAGTTGTACCCATATAGGTATTTTTAGAGATAGGATGTACCTTTAAATACGCATCAAAACTCTCCCACACTACCAAATCTAAATCTTTCCAGTAGTCAAGCCCTGCTCGCTTGACTGCTTTATCGTCTATATCGAAGCCTAGTGGTTCTATGAGGTGAAGTGTTGCACCTAAATTTACGCATAATCTACCAATGGTACCTGTGTTTGGTGGGATTTGGGGTTCTACTAGTACGATATTGAACATTTAACGATTACTCCTAATTGCCATATATTTAACTCGTGGCGTTGTTTCTCTCATCATTTTTTTTAGAAAAAAACGAAGCAAAAAAAGCGTCGTCCCTCTCAAATCGCTATCGCTTACAAGGGTGTTCGAGACGACAAGGCACACTAACGTGTGATTTGATGACAGCTAGAAAATAACCGTCTTATTTCCATTTACAAAAACTCTATCATTTAGCACCAGTGCTAGTGCACGTGAAAGTACTATTTTCTCTCCATCACGCCCTGCTCTTTGCATATCTTTCCATGTTAAACGGTGATTTACAGGTATGACATCTTGTGCGATGATAGGACCTTCATCTAAATCATCAGTAACATAGTGAGCCGTAGCACCGATAATTTTCACCCCTCTGTCAAAGGCTTGTTTATAAGGATTTGCACCTATAAAGGCTGGGAGGAAAGAGTGGTGAATGTTGATGATTTTTTGTGCATAAGACTTTACAAAAGTAGGTGTCAAAATACGCATATATTTAGCAAGTACGATGTAGTCAAAAGTATAAGTATCTATCTCTTTCATCACCTTAGCTTCATGCTC
>CAZXGY010000158.1:0-3928 GCA_964640455.1 uncultured Sulfurovum sp. | reverse complement strand
AGTTCCTTACACTATATTATATGCGTGGAATTTTACCATAATTATTTATCAAGCTACTTCTTTTTTACCTTATGCTTAAGTATCATCACAGAAGCAGTTAAACCAAACCTCAACTTCACGTTTTCTGGAAGTGTGTCTAGTTTAATACGTACCGGTATACGCTGTGCTAAACGTATCCATTGGAATACAGGCTTTACCGATGGAAGTAAGTTATTTCCAGGGTTTCCATCTGAATGGGATATCCCCCATGCTATAGACTCTACTTTTCCCGTAAGTGCTGTGTCAGGGTAGGCAAGTAGTGTTACTTTCGCTGTATCTCCTACCTGAACCTCAGGAATGGCATCTTCACGGAAGAAACCAAAGACCCAGTAGGCATTTTCATCTACCAGTGCCAAGATAGGCTTATTAGCTGAAGCTTGTGAGCCTATTTGGAAATTTATATTTGAAACATACCCATCTACCTCTGCATATACTTTTGTATAAGAGAGGTTAAGTTTTGCTGTATTGAGTGACTCTCTAGAAGAGTCTATGTCTGCTAGTGATTTATAGTAATTGGTTTGATTACGTACTAAATCCTTTTGAGAAACAGCACCTTTATCTCTATTATATATCTTTGTCACACGTTCATACTCTATCTTGGTACCTTTAGCAGCTTCAAGTGTACGTTGTAAACGTGCTTTGGCTTGATCTACTTTAACTTGATACTGTGAAGGGTCTATCTCAAAGAGTAGATCACCTGTTTTTACCTTTTGATTGTCCACTACATGTATCTTAATCACCATACCATTGACCCTAGGGGTGACTTGTATCACTTGTGTACGTACCTGTCCATCTCGTGTCCAAGGGTTTTCTATATACGCTTCAAATCGGTTATAGCCAAAGTACCCTGCAACAGAGAGTATGCCTAGTGTTACCAATAGTTTTAGTAGTGTTTTCATTATATTGTTACCTTTAAAATTTAATCCAAAATGCGTCTATCAATACCATATAAAGTACCATTATCGCTACATATACATAGGGTGGGGCATACACATACCGTGATAGTTTAATCTTATTTAATATCAATACTGTAATTCCTGCTGCTAAAAATGCCAAAACAACCACCAACAGCATGGGCGAGAAGTAGACATCTCCCAGTGAAAGCTCGTGTGGGTAGTTATTCATTACTAGAACCTACAAAACCCATAGGTAGTCTTGTCATATTTGCATCGAGGTATGCACCCCAGTCTGTACGTTTTTGCATCTTCTCTGCCATCTCTTGTGAGACATAAGCTTTACCCTTATTCATTTGCCATCCACCACCAAGTGCTTTATACAGAAGTATCACATTGGTAGCTAACGCTCCTTTTATCTGTGCATATCTATCTTGGTTACGCGTAAGGCTGTCTACAGTACTCAGTAGTCTTTGGTAAGAGACCAAACCATCGTTGTACTGTGTCATAGAGATATTAAAAGCACGTACAGTAGCATTGACTGCTTTTTTATTCTCATCTAGTTGTACTTTAGTGAGTTTATATCCATTAAGAGCATCTGAGACTTCTGAGAGTGCAGAGAGTACTTTTTTATTGTACTTCACCAAGCTCTCTTCAAAGATGGCATCTTGTAGACGTATCTTATCTTTGATTCGATCATATTGAAAAATGTTCCATGAAAATGCTGGGCCTATGGTTACACCCAAGGCATTGCCTCCTGTTGTCCATGAACCTAGTGCATTGTTAGCATTAAGCCCTATGTTTCCAAAGAGGGTAAAGCTTGGGTAGAGTTCTGCCACAGATAAACCTATCTTCGCTGAATTAGCATGAGCCTGATACACTGCAACTTTTAAGTCTGGACGTTGAGAGAGTAAGTTAGCATCTATCTTGTGATGTGGGTTAAACTTTGCAGTAGGGACAAGTGAAACATTGATGTTATCTCTGCTTCCCTCTTTTATCTGTATGAAGCTTTTATTTGTGTTAATGTACTTACCTACATTATCACTATAGTGTTGTCCTTGTTTTAACATTTTCTCTACCGTAGTAGTATCACTTCCCATAAGTACAGCCATAGCATTACGTGCTTTTATCATAGTTAGTTCAAGTGATGGTAGGGCAGAACGTGTCGCATAGAGTTGAGAACGAAACTGTTGCATATCTAGTTCAGAAACATTTCCCGAGTTAAACTGTATCTTCGTTATCTTAGTCACACGCTCTTGTATCACGATGTTACGCTTCGCATAAGCAATACGCTCTTGCGCAGTACGGTAGTTAATATAGTTACGTGCTACTTCAGCAATGACAGATATCATGATGTCATTGTAAGAAGCTAGGGTAGTATAAAGGGTAGCTTCTGATGACTCTATACCTCTTGCATATTTACCCCAAATATCCATTTCCCAGCCAATGTCAAAGTTAACACCTGCAGCAGTGAAACTATTGTTGTTTTTACGTACACCTGCTACATTTCCTGAGAGAGTTTGTACTTGTGGGTACTGCAATCCTGTTGCTATACCCAAAGCTACGCGTGACTGGAGTATGCGAAGTCCTGCTGCTTGAAGGTCAAGGTTTTGAGCATAAGTCTTTTGTACCAAAGCATCTAAAGTAGGGTCTTTAAAGATTTCCCACCACTGTGCTATCTGCTTGTCATTACGTGAAGCATTCTTCTCCCATGCCTTAGGGACTTTTAGTTCATCCACACCTAAAAAGTTAGGGCCAAGTGGTGCACAACCAGTGAGTACCACAAGTGATGCTAGGGCAGATAAGGTTATCTTTTTTATGACTTTTTTCTCTTTTATCAAAATCTACTTTCCTCTAAGGTTTTAAAATCTAGTTCTTTCATACTCTCTTGACACCTAAACAAAGAAAGCCATACATTTTTACGTAAAGAAATATTCTCATACATTTGTGCTATCTCTTGACGTGCATACTGTTCAAAGTCTATCTGCTCTAAACTCTCAGAGAGACTCTCTTCAACTTTTTTAACTATCTGTGCTTCATCTTGCCAAAATGCATCTACTTCTTGTACATTCTTACCTTCAGCGTAAGCTTGAAGAAGTTTAGAAAAGTAGGGTAGTGTATAGTTTTTACGTAATTCTAAGATGAGGCTATTATCTGCCATTTTCATATCACGATGATACAATAACTCCACTAAATAGGCAAACTTTTCACACTCTTTTGTAAAAGTAAGTAGTATCTCTTTCTCTATCTGGTTAAAGTACTTTGTATCTATTTTACTTGCCCACAACTGCATACTCTTTACCGTAGGGATAAGATGCAACTCCGCATACTTTGCAGAGATACGCATACTTATAGTATCTTTACCTTCTTGTTTTTTTCTACCTCTATCTAGTAGTATGGATGAAAGCTTGAAGAAACGGTTTTTAGTCTCTATAAAAAGTCTCTCTGGCTTCGTTTAAAACGGAACATAGTAAAAAATATGAAGAAGTACCAAAAAGAGATAAAACATCATCAGTATCAACATAAAAATATTGAAATTATAATACATCGTATTCATAATATTAAAAGTAAAAAGTCCTAATAAAAAGAAGATAGTCATCTTTGGATTCACTAAGTGAAAAGAGACAAAATTATAGAAGAAGATAAACAACCCTAACTCCCATCCATAATGTAAGTGAGGAAGTACAGCAACATACATCACCGTTGCAAACACAAAGGAGAAAGTAAAAATCACAATAAGCATAGAGGGTTTAGTAGGTGTAAAAGTAGTCAGCAATGGGTTAAAAAGATATAAAGAATTTATAGAAGATGGTGTATTGAAACTTGTGATAGAGGGTCAACAGATTGTACTGATACCTATGACAAATATCAGAAAAATCATCTCGCAAAGAAGTGATTTAGAAAAACTAAAAGCAGAAGATTATCCTGGATTTTTAAATGCTAAACGGGAGTGTAAATCTAACTGTGTAAATTCTAGAAGTTAAATTTATTTGATA
>CAZXGY010000157.1:0-3945 GCA_964640455.1 uncultured Sulfurovum sp. | reverse complement strand
CCACGAATCACTGCACCTAAACAACATACAGCATCATATTTACCAGATGCCAATGCTTTGTCTAATGCAAACGGTACTTCAAATGCACCTGGAACTAAAATAAGATCCAAATCTTCTGCATCTCCACCATGTCTTGCATACGTATCTACTGCACCCTCAACCAATCTATCTGTAATAAAGTGGTTAAATCTTGCATTGATAATAGCTACTTTTTTCTTTTTGTTTACCTGAAGGTTACCTTCTACTATTTTCATTATTTTCCTTTGTTATTTATTAATTTTTAGTCTACTATAGAGCGTATCGCATCTATTTGTTTAATGAGTGCCTCTAGTTTTGTTAACTCTATCATATTTGGTCCATCACTTAATGCTACTGAGGGGTCAAAATGTGTCTCAAAAAAGAAACCATCTACACCCACAGCTGCAGCTGCACGACTTAAGTAAGGTACAAGCTCAGAGTCTCCACCTGAGGTTGCACCACCTGAAGCTGGCTGCTGTACTGAGTGTGTTGCATCAAATATTACGGGTGCAAACTCACGCATGGTTTTAAGCCCACGCATGTCTACCACTAAGTTACCATAACCAAAGCTTGACCCTCGTTCCGTAAGCCATACTTTATACTTCTCAGCATTTTCATACGTTGCTTCACCCTCAAAACCTCTGGTTTTAAGTACCTTTTTAACAGAGTGTTCCATCGCAGCAGGTGCTAAGAACTGCCCTTTTTTAATGTTGACTACCGCAGGCGTTTTAGCCGCTGCCACAAGTAAGTCTGTCTGACGACACAAAAAAGCAGGGATTTGAAGAACGTCCGCTACCTCAGCAACACTTGCTGGTTGCGTATAGTCATGAACATCGGTTAAGATTTTATAACCAAATTGGTCTTTGACTTCTTGGAGCATTTTAAGCCCTTCATCAAGTCCTGGTCCTCTAAACGAATCTAAGGAAGTACGGTTTGCCTTGTCAAAACTTGCTTTAAAGTAGAAGTCTTTTGTACAGTCTTCATGATAAGTACTCAAAGACTCAGCGATACGCATCACGGCATCACGACTCTCTAGTACACAAGGTCCTGCTATGAGTATCATCTATTTCCTTTTGGTAGAGCAACAAGAAGCCCTGACGTTATGACTAAGATTATACCTAAAATAGTCCAAATATTAGGAATTGGGTCACCCAATAGTACCCCTACAATGACAGCAAAGACAATATTGCTGTAACTTATCGTACCAACAATACCTGCTTTTGTGAGTTCATAAGCTTTGGTCATAAGAAGTTGTGACATCGTAGCAAAGATACCTACTGCGGTTACATACCCCCATTGGACCCCTTGAGGCATAACAAACTCTGCAAACATCCAGTCAAACTCTTCTGAAACTGTCACATAAGGTGTCATAAGCATTAACAGTAAGGGTGCAACGGTTCCTACTCCCATAAAAGACATCACTATGGCTCGGGTATCATAATACTTTCTAAGTTCTCGTATGGAGGTGTAAGCTAAAGCTGCCCCTATGCCAGAGAAGATACCTAGTATGTCATATTTATCAAAATTCCCACCCTCTGGCTGAGCCACAAGTACAATACCCACAAAGCCTATAACAATGGCAAGCAAGGCACTTTTATGTAACTTTTCATTTAAAAAAAGATATGCAAAAATAGCCACAAAAATAGGAGAGGTTTTATTATAAGTAACTGCTTCTCCCAGAGGAATATGTGCCATAATATAAAAATAGGCTAGAAGTGCAATAAACCCTATACTACCACGAAAAAGGAGTAATGAAAACTTACCTCCAGTTTGCTTTAAAGGTACTTTCCAGATGGAGAGTCCTACAAGTACTACCCCAAAAATATTTCTAAAAAAGGTCACTTCAACAGGAGGTAATACTTGACTGACAACCTTGGCAAAACCACCCATAGCAGCAAAAGAGAGAGAAGCAAGAAGCATAAATAAAATACCTCTGTCCATGTTTTTTATATAACTTTTCATTTTTAACTTTTAATTTTTAATTTTTAATTTTCTCACGGAAGTGTAGCATATTTAGATACTATACACCCTATGAATGAAACTGAATTTTACACAAAGCTTTTAGCCCTACCCAATGGGGCAAATGATGTTATATATTTGAATAAACGTTACTTACTTATAAAAGAAACTTTGCTAGAGGGTAAACTTCTTAAAATCTATGCTGAAAGATTGGATAAAATAGATGTAGTCAGTGGGAACTACTATCCTACACTCAAAGGTGGTATGCTCAAACCTTGTGAAATAAGTGATGCCAAGGTGATTGATTTTGTATTCAATGCTATTGTGCTATAAATTCTTCTTCTAAAACTATCTTTTCATCTACATAAATGAGTGCTAAAAATACATCATCTCTTGCATAAGTCGCTACACCTTTTGGTGTCCCTGACATAATAATATCACCATCTTCCAAGCTCATAAATATCTCTATCTCTCTGAGTATCTCATCTGGTTTATATATCATCAGTTCATAATTGGCATGTTGTACTAACTTGCCATTAAGAAAGAGTTTCATCTCTATGGTATTTATTTTACCTTTAAAAGGTACAAACTTACTCAAGACTGCTGAACCATCAAACCCTTTCGCTCTCTCCCAAGGAAGCCCTTTTTCTTTCATCTTGTTTTGTATACCTGCTTTGGTGAGGTCAAGCCCAAACCCTAACCCTTCTATCTGTTTATTTTTGATAAGAAAACATATCTCACCCTCAAAACGACAATCCTTCTGAATGTATTTCAATGCATTTGTAATTGCAGAATTTGGCTTGTTAAACAGAACCATCGTATCTGGTGTTTCATTGTTAAGTTCTTTAATATGTTCCACATAGTTACGCCCTACACAAATAACTTTTGAGGGGGTAATAATTTGCTTATGATATTGGATGGTTTGCATAGAGTTTCCTTTGATATAGTCTAACTAAAATAGATGAAAAAACCAATGCCATACTGACTCTTATGGCAAGAATTATCCATCCATTTGCACCAAATATAACAAAAAGTAAAATATCTTCTATAATAGAGTGACAAAGCATTAAGAATGTACCAATATATAAAATATCTGCCTTTGTTAAGGTTCCTTTTTTAACTTCTGAAATAATAATGCCTGCCCCATAGGTAATACCCAATAAAAGCCCTGTAACAATAGCAAAAAGTGAATTGGATTTTTGGTGAAACTCTTGCATAAAAGTACGTGACTTCAGATAATCCATTACAAAAATAATTGCCGTAACTATGACTATGACTTTGAGTGACAATACCATAGAGTCTTGCAATGCATGCCAAAGCATATCCGAAAAACTCTCATACGTTTTACGTATAATAGTCTCCGTAGAAGAGACAGCACTTACAAAAAAGTCTTGAGGGAGTAACCTTAAAGGAAGAATAGCTAAAAATGCCATTCCTATGCGTAGTACCCATGAATACCAATAAGAGATACCTATCTTTTTCATAATAGCATTTTCGACTACCAAGGAGTGAGCTACACCTAAAAAAGTACCTAAAATTGTCCACTCATACGGACTCAAATTTAAAGGAGCCAAAAATGCCAACCCTGCATAGATATTAAAAAACATAGCAGCAGCTATACCTACAGATGCTTCTTTAGGTAAATCAAGTATATTTGTAATAGGTTCAAAAATAAAAGATATGTAAGGTAATACCTCTAAATAAAGCAGTATTTCTGCAAGTATAAAAAGAGGTATGATAAGTTTGAGTACCAACCATGCAGATTGAATTGCACTGTGGATACTTTCTTGTATATTAAATTTCATAAATTATTCTTTTGTAATAGTTATTGATGTTTTTATAGGAGTACAGACAATATCTATACTCATATAAAAACAACAGTAGTTACTACTTTGTAACTACTGTCTAACGGAAATTACGCTTTATCGTGTGTCTCTTTGACCATTTCAGCCATCTCTCTTTCAACCT
>CAZXGY010000156.1:0-3957 GCA_964640455.1 uncultured Sulfurovum sp. | reverse complement strand
CTAAAATAGACTCTTTCTTCTTCTTAGTCAACTTAGAATGCCACATCGCCACTGTGTCTCCAAAATAGACTTTAAGACGTTTTTCCATTTGAGGGGTAAGTGAGATTTCTGGCATGAGGAAAATGGAAGTTTTTCCCTCTTTTAGCATCTTTGCAAATAATGATATAAAAATTTCAGTTTTACCTGAGCCTGTGACACCAAAAAGGAGGGATTTATCTTTTGTTAAGATTTGCTCGTAAGCTTTTTGTTGGTATGGTGACAATGTAGGGGCTTCGACAAGCTCAGCCACCGATATATCTACCGTTCCCTGAACGTTTCCTGAGCTTGTCGAAGGATGTCGAAGGGAATATGGTAAAAATAACGAAATAGCTTCAGAAAACGAAGAGAAATAATACTCAGAGATGAATTTGGCTATCTGTATTTGTTCTTTACTGTAATATTTATCTGATAGAGATACTATTTCTGCTGTTTCGAATTCAGGTTTTTCTACTTCAGAAACAAGCATTGCAGCTTTTACAGTGGTTTGTAAAGGGACTGAAACTACTAAGCCTGTAGATAATTTTTTAGAAGAATGGTAAGTCAAGCTTGGAGCACTTGAGTTAAGAATAGCTACTTGATAATAATGCACAATATCTTAATAAATAATTATACTAAAATCTACCGTGTAAGAAGTTTACAGTTAGCAGAAGTGGGTGTTTTACATACAAAACGATTACTTGTAAGATTAAAATCTACGCCCGTACCTGTCGGCATATAAAATGTATAGGTTACTTTATCTGCAGTATACCAACATTCACTTTTTTCTGTGTTACTTTTACATGAAAGTAAAGGATACTCAAGTGTCGGAAGAGCTGTATCACCATTAATGCCATCAAAAATCACTTTATTATATCCACTAAGACTTGTTAGTGATGTGATAGGTGTAAAAGTTCCCTTTAAAATAAGTTTTTGTCTTGCAGTTGCAACTGAACTACGTATAGATGCCACCGTATTTTTGGCTTTGGCAATGACAGCGTCGCCTCTGGTGACTGCAAATTTAGGTATGGCAACTGCTGAGAGAATACCTATTACTACAATTACAAAAACCAACTCTAGCATAGTAAATGCTTGTCTATTTTTTATCTGCATAAGATACTCCTTGATATTATTTATTTAAGATAGCATAAAGATACTAAAATAGATATTAAAGTTGATACTCTCTTGTTCCGTTTGCTTTTAATATATTTTGATTTATCAATTTTTTCTTTGCTCCAAGTGCGGCAGGCGATGTTGGGTTTTTGTCCTCTATTTTTAGAATGTAGTCTGCCCCTGTTAGTGTACTAGTAATCTTTGCAACTGCATCCCCTTTGCAATAGTAGGTAACACCTGTGTTGTTTACTGTTGTGGTAGCTGCTTCAGATATACCACTACCTGCGGGTGTAACATTTGTTCTTATACTACTAATGTCAGCTATGGTTATGTTTTGAAATTTACTGTACCCATTTTTATTGTAACTATTACCTATCTCCTGTACCAACTGCCCCACTTCATAGGCACAGATGGAGGAGGTTGCATTGTCTCTGTTTGCCGCCAGTCTTGGCATGGCAACAGCGGCAAGAATACCAATAATTACAATAACAAAAATAAGCTCAATCATTGTAAATGCTTTTTTCAATTTCTCACCTTTTCTTATATTTAATACAGAATAGCGAAAAAATGTCAGAAAAATGTCAAGATTGAAGGTTAATGGGAAAATAATATATGAGAAATTTTTGAATTAAAGATATTCCACCTCAGGAGAGGTGGAATAGACAAGAAAGATTACAGTGTATAAATCTTTTGATCCTTATCACCTTGACTCTTCTTAATAGCATTATATGCTTTTGTACTTGCTGGTGTATTACCATTAAATGTTTTCACAGTTAAGTTATAATCTTCACCTGCATCTGCACCACCAATCGAAAGGATTTTCTTACCATCACAATTATATGTAATAACAGCTGAACCATCTGCATCTGTTGTTGCTGCTTCTTTAATACCTTTTGCACCATTAGCACCTACATTAGTTATAATATTTGTCATATCTCCAATACCAGTTGTCTTAAAATCTTTGTTACCAAGCTGAGTATATTGTGCTGATATCTCTTGAATTAACTGCCCAACTTCATGTACACATGTTGATGCCTGAGCGTCATCTCTGTTTGCTGCTAATTTAGGTATTGCTACCGCTGCCAAAATTCCGATAATTACGATTACGAAAATTAATTCTATCATTGTGAACCCGCGTCTCATGTTATTCATGATTAACTCCTGTTAAATGTGTTAAGTATCAGTTCAATAACTGACCTACCACAGTATAACATAAAAAATGTCAAAAATATCAAATCAATGAATATTTTATAAACTATCTAGCGTTTCTATAAGAAGTTCTATCTCATCTTCGTAGCTATTGGCTTGCTTTGCAAGGCGTAAATATGCTTTGAGAAGCTTATCAGGTTTATTATCGGTATTTATGTTGATACCTGCTTCTTGTAAATCTTTATTGACAAAATCTGCAAATTCATCTTCAAGTTTTATTTCGTAACGGTTACCAGATACTGTAAGTGCAACATTTTTCATAGGTTTCCTTCTTTAAGTATTATGATAAGAGAGATTCAACTTGTGCAATAATTTTTTCTATCTCAGCGTCTTTCTCTTCAAGTTCACGTCTTAAAGTTGTTACTGTCTCTTCAAGTGAAGTACATTGTGTAGCCTTTGCTTCCACTTCTATGGCTAAAGACTCTTTCTCCTCTTGTGCACCTGCCACACCTGCAAGTTGGCTTTTAAGATCTGCATTTTGTTTTTTAAGATCTTCGTGGTCTTGTCTCCATTGTTCTATTTTTTCTTGTAGTTTTTGTAAGGCTGACATGGCTTTCACTCCTAAGTATATAAATTGTATTTGATTTGATATAATAGCGAAAGAATTAGGAATTAGGAATTAGGAATTAGGAATTTTATGAAAAAAGATAATATTTTATATGATAAAAGCTATTTATTTGCTATTAGAGTAGTAAAACTTTCTCAATTTCTCGTGAAAGAAAAAAAAGAATATATACTAAGTAAACAAATATTAAGGTCTGGTACATCCATTGGAGCTTTAGTTTCTGAATCAAAATATGCACAATCTAGGGCAGATTTCATCAATAAACTAATGGTAGCACTTAAAGAAGCAAATGAGACACAATACTGGATAAATCTACTCTATGATACTGACTATATTACAGAGCAAATGCATAAAAGCCTCTATAGTGATATAGATGAAATCATAAGTCTACTTGTAGCTATCACCAAAACTATCAAAAACAAAGGCATTTGAAAAATGCAAACATCAACTCCTAACTCCTCACTCCTAATTCCTAATTTTATAGTAAGCTCTGCTTACAAGCCCGCAGGTGACCAACCCACCGCTATAGACGTACTTTCATCTTCTATAGAAGCAGGTAACCAATACCAAACGTTACTAGGGGTAACAGGCTCTGGTAAAACCTACACCATGGCAAAAGTGATAGAGCGTACTAAAAAACCTACGCTCATTATGACACACAACAAAACTTTAGCAGCCCAACTCTACTCTGAGTTTAAAAGTTTTTTTCCTAACAACCACGTAGAGTACTTCATAAGCTACTATGACTACTATCAACCAGAAGCCTACCTACCTAGACAAGACCTTTTTATAGAGAAGGACTCTTCTATAAACCAAGAGTTGGAGCGTATGCGTTTGAGTACTACGGCTTCACTGCTTCACCATGAAGATGTGATAGTCATCGCTTCGGTGTCTGCTAACTATGGGTTAGGAAGTCCAGACGACTACAAGAGCATCGTACTGAAGCTGACCGTAGGTGAAGAGCATAACCAAAAAGCTTTACTGTTGAGACTTGTAGATATGGGGTACAAAAGAAACGATGAGTTTTTTGACCGTGGAGACTTTAGGGTCAATGG
>CAZXGY010000155.1:0-3975 GCA_964640455.1 uncultured Sulfurovum sp. | reverse complement strand
TGTGTGCATACTGCTCCAGGGCATGGTGAGGATGACTATAAAGTAGGACTTAAATATGGGCTTGATGTGGTTATGCCTGTCGATGAAAGAGGATGTTATGATGCGTCAGTCAAAGGGCTGAATCTGCTTCCTAATGCAGATAAGTTTGTGGGGATGCATATCTTTAAAGCCAATGACCCTATCTTAGAGCTACTGGGTGATAATCTGTTGAAACAAAGTAAATTTGTTCACTCGTACCCACACTGTTGGAGAACAAAAAAGCCACTTATCTATAGAGCAACGAACCAGTGGTTTATCTCTATTGATGACAAGCCAGAGGGCTCTAATGACACATTAAGAGCGTCAGCACTAAATGCCATAGAAGATGTAGCATTCTATCCAGAAAGCTCCAAAAACAGACTCAAGCCTATGATAGAGGGCAGACCTGACTGGTGTATCTCTCGTCAGCGTTCATGGGGGGTACCGATTGCATTCTTTAGAAGTAAAAGTACCAAAGAGGTGATCTTGGACAGTGATGTTTTAGCCCACATTGCAGCACTCTTTGACAAGCATGGTGCAGATGCATGGTACTCAATGAGCAATGTAGAGTTATTACCATCAGGTAGCAAATATAACCCTGATGATTTAGAAAAAATATCAGATATTTTAGATGTATGGTTTGACTCTGGTTCTACATGGAATTCAGTACTAAGTTCTGGTAACTACGATGCAGGTGAATACCCAGCATCACTTTACATAGAAGGGTCTGATCAACATAGAGGTTGGTTCCAGTCTTCATTGTTACTCTCTTCAGCAGTCAACCAAGTCTCTCCATACAAAACACTTATCACACACGGATTTACCGTAGATGATAAGGGTGAGAAGATGTCTAAGTCTAAGGGTAACGTAGTGGCACCTGACAAAGTCATCAAGCAGTATGGTTCTGAGATTTTACGTCTATGGGTAGCGCTTAGTAACTACCAAACAGACTTGAAAATCTCTGATGGCATACTTAAACAAACGGCAGAGCAGTATAGAAAGATACGTAATACCTTTAGATTCTTACTTGCAAACGTAGATGATTTAGAAGTGTATGTAGAAGCAGATGCATATGGTGAGCTAGACAGATGGATACTTACGAAAGCTAGAGAAGTATTCGCTTCAGTGAAAGCAAGCTTTGACGCGTACGATTTTTTAGGTGGATTTGCAACACTCAATCACTTCATCACCAATGAACTTAGTGGTATCTACATGGATATCACCAAAGACAGACTCTACTGTGAAGATAAAAATGATGTAAGTCGCCGTGCTACACAGTCTGCTATGGCACACATATCTAAGTCTATGCTTGGACTTGTGGCTCCTGTACTGACTTACACCGCCGATGAGATACTCGAATATGCTCCAGCACTCTTTAAAGATGGTATGGAGAATGTATTTGATCTTGTCTATGTAGAAGTGCCAGAAGTTGAGAAAAGTTTTGATGATGAAATCCTTTTAGAAGCTAGAGTAAAATTCTCAGAGGCTGTGGATAAACTCAAAAAAGAGAAGCTTATGAAGTCTACACTTGAAGTGGAGATAGCAGGAGATATGAGTATCTTTGCTATTAGTGATAGTAAAGACTTAGAAGATTGGTTTGTGGTATCTGCTATGAAAGCAGGTTCAGAGGGGGAGCAAGTAGCAAGCTTTGAAGTAGAGGGTAAAACATTTACTGTACACAAAGCAACAGCAGCAAAATGTCCTAGATGTTGGAGATTTACTTCAACGGCAGAGGACTGTGCTTGTGAACGTTGTTCTAAGGTAGTTGCATAATGTTTGATATGACTCAACCTATACAGATGGAAGTGATTGTTGGTTCGATTGTCTTCATCCTTGGATTGGTTGGAGTTGGATTGGGCGTTGTGGCATATTATAAGAAGAAATTAGAGATAAAATAAGAATAATTTGATGAAATATATTTTGATTTTACTGCTAATAACATTCTCTTTTTTAAATGCAGATACTGTTAGTGATGAGAAGATAGTAGCATTGGATGTTAAGATTAATCAGCTAAAAAAACAAGTTAAAGTTATTGAAGATAGAGGTGAGTTCACAAATAAAGATTTTGATAATATTGATGTGTTAGATAAAAAAATCCAAAAATTAATGGATGAAAAACTTGCTATTGTTGAGAGGGATAATGCGGCTTTGAGTGAGGAAGAGAAGAGGTTAAAGGAAGAAAATATTGAGTTGGAGAAACAACTTCAACTAGCAGATAAAAAACTTGAAGCACTAAATAGGATTGGTAAGATTTTGGATAGTAAGGTTGAATCGCCTAAATAGTTTGGGTTTTGACGTTCGATAAAATGAACCTACATCTCGTATGGGAGATAAATTACACAAGTGTTAATCTCTCTTCAATAAACTTCAAATCTTTCCTCGTATGCAACACTGCATGCACAATAACCATACCATCTTCAATATCATAATAAATTGCATACGGAAAACGCTTAGTAAGCATTCTATAAAATCCAAAATATTTTTGGTGTATGCCAGCATAAAATTTGAGTGCATCTAGGTCACAGATGATACTATCATAAAAGTAGATACCTAAATTTGGGCTTTGTTCTTCGTAAAAGTCTTGCGATGCATAGATATCTTTTTGAGAAAGTTCAGTAAGAAAGAGTGTGTAGCTTTGCATTTAACGTTGTTTTTTAAACTCTTCTAGTGAAATGAGTGAAAGCTCACCATCTTCATAACGTTTTTTTCTGTCGTCTAGCACTTCTTCGTGCCAATGTGGAGACGCTACATCATTATCTTCAAGTCTATCCCATAGTTGTTCTATAAGATGAAGTTTTTCAGATGATGGAAGATTATAAATATCGTTAAGTGACATTAGCACACCTTTATTGTTGAAATTATCTTTAGTATAACATATTTCATAGTAAATTCAATTAAGCCCAAAACAACTTTTAGATATAATCACGACAATATATGAAATGCATAGGATATAACAGTGATTACACTAAAAGAAGCATTAACAAAATCTAACGAAGAGATGATAGCACTCTGTGCAGAACTTGAAACAAAAGCCAAAGACTCTGGACTCAATGCCTATGTAGGCTTTGAACGTTCAGGTGCTGGTGTACCTATCCTTATTAAAGATAACATTCAAGTGAAGGACTGGTCTGTAACGGCAGGTTCTAAAATACTTCAAGGTTACATAGCTCCGTATGAAGCAACCGTTATTACAAACCTTAAGTCTAAGGGCATGATGGCATTTGGTCGTGCGAATATGGATGAGTTTGCTATGGGTTCGACAACGGAGAGTTCATATTATGGTGTGACCCTCAATCCTCACGGAGAAAATAGAGTACCAGGTGGAAGTTCGGGTGGATCTGCCGCGGCAGTTGCAGGTGGCATCGCCATAGCAGCACTTGGTTCTGATACAGGTGGGTCTATACGCCAACCTGCTGCATACTGTGGTGTGGTGGGTATGAAACCAACTTACGGAAGAGTAAGCCGTTTTGGTCTGGGTGCATATGCCTCAAGCCTTGACCAGATAGGACCTATTGCCCAAAATGTGGAAGATGCAGCGATACTTTATGATGCTATAAAAGGGCATGATGATAGAGACTCAACGTCAGCTGATTTTGAGATAGAAGACATCGCTAACAACCTTAACTCAGATGTGAAACTGACTATTGCGGTCATTGACTCTTATGTAGAGGCAGCGGACACAGACATTCAAAAAGCATTTGGCGAAACTGTAGCTAAGTTAGAAGCTGCGGGACATACAATCGTCCATAAAGAGCTTTCTAATACGAAGTACGATATTGCTACGTATTATGTACTAGCCACTGCTGAAGCGGCTACAAACTTGGCACGTTATGATGGTGTACGTTATGGAACGAGAGCTGAGTCAAAGACTACAGAAGAGCTTTTCTTTAACACAAGAAGTGAAGGTTTTGGTGAAGAGGTAAAAAGACGTATCATGCTTGGTAACTTTGTACTTTC
>CAZXGY010000154.1:2766-3982 GCA_964640455.1 uncultured Sulfurovum sp. | reverse complement strand
GTTGCAAAGTATTTGGAGAGATGTATATAATTAAGATTGTCAGGATGTTCTACACCCTGACTGTAGGTAGATATAAAAAACTACCACTTTCTCACAAGTGCATGACAGGTAACACATCTGTTTAGCATTTGTTGAAAATCCAATAGTACTGATTCTTTATGTCCACCATCAAAACCTTCAAGGATTCTAGATGCCATCAAATCTAAAGCTTTTGTTTCCGTAACTGCATATTCCTGTGCATTAAATTTAGTATTTGAATCGTTCTTAATAACAAAAGAATCAATATTTTTCAATTCTCTTCTAAGTGATACAATACCTTTTTGAATTCTACCTCTATGGTTATATAGAAACCCTTTTTGAATAAATGCCATTGACATCTCTAAGTTTTGCATGGTCTTTTTCATTTTTTCAGATGAGTCTGCCATCAACATAGTACTGCCCAACAGAATTAATACGATCAACATTTTTTTCATTTTATTTCCTTATGTATGAAGTTAAGTTAAGTTAAGTTATAGTTTAACATGTTTTAATTAAAAGAAATTGATTTTATTATATATTTTGTATTAATTTTAAATTATAACTAATACCTATTTATTAACTCTATATTTAAGTTTTCCAATCGTTCAGGTGTGCCAATATCCAGCCATTCACCCTCATAGAGTTCTCCTGTTACTTTCCCCTCTTTCATTGCAGCTCGAAGTAGAGGGATGGTACTGGATTTACCATAGGGTACACCCTCAAAGAGTTTGGGTGAATAGTAACCAATACCTGCATAGGTATACTGTTTATTATCTATTACGATATTGCCATCTAAAGCAAAATCTCCCTCAGGGTTATGCTCAGGGTTAGGTACGAGGATAAGATGTGCTAAAACACCCTCTGCTAGATGTCTGTTATCTTGAAAGTTATAGTCAGTAAATATATCTCCATTAACCACTAAAAAAGTATCTTCACCTAATAATGGTAAAGCCCTAACTATCCCCCCAGCACTCTCAAGACCACCCTCTTCTTGTTCATCTGAGTATTCTATCTTCACACCCCAGTCAGACCCATCACCCAAAGCCTCAGGTATCTGGTAGCCCAAATGTGCGATGTTGATGACAATGTCAGTAATGCCCTGATGTGCAAGTTTCTCTAAGTGCCAAACTATCAGAGGTATACCCCCTACCTTTAAAAGTGGTTTAGGTGTTACATCGGTTAAAGGTCTCATGCGTGA
>CAZXGY010000154.1:0-2666 GCA_964640455.1 uncultured Sulfurovum sp. | reverse complement strand
AAAAAAAATGAAAGAGAACAACGCCACAGTCAAATAAAGAGGCAATTCAAATAAATCAAATATCAAAGGTGTTGTAAGGGTACAACACCCTACACAGATTTGAGTAAATTAATTAACCCTTTTAATTCAGGGTATTTAGCCCCAACATCCAAAATATATTTTAAAGTAAGAGGAATATCCTTAATATACCCCTCCTTACCATCACGTATCGCCAAACGGGCAAAAATCCAAAGTATCTTAATATGCCGTTGAAGCCCCATAAAATCAAACCAACGCATAAAAGTCTCATCATCTACATCTAAGCCCTTTATATCTCTAAAATGCAGAGCCAAACGCTCCACATCACGAGGATGAAGCTCAACATAGACATCACGCAAGAGTGAAACAAGATCATACGTCACAGCACCTACACGAGCGTCTTGAAAGTCTATAACAACTAAGTCATCGGTACATCCAAACATAAGATTACGAGAATGGTAGTCACGATGCACAAAAACCTCTTGAGGCTGTGCAAGTACTTCTGAAGTGATGGTCTCTAACGCAGAAGAGAGTGTCTCTATCTGTGTTTCATCAAGAGTGAGTCCTAAGTGCTTCTCTAAGTACCACTCCTGCATCAAGTCCATCTCAAAGCATAAGAACTCCGCATCATAAGTGGGTAAACCCTCAGTATCTACATTTTGCATCTTAATGAGACTATCTATAGCTTTTCCATAGTAGAGTTCAAAGTCATC
This sequence comes from uncultured Sulfurovum sp., assembly GCA_964640455.1. Lineage (GTDB taxonomy): Bacteria > Campylobacterota > Campylobacteria > Campylobacterales > Sulfurovaceae > Sulfurovum. The sequence continues at coordinate 1,935 of CAZXGY010000154.1, read as the reverse complement.
TTCTATAACATCCGCAAGATGTACATTTCCCAAGTCTTCCATGAAGATAAAGCCCTCTTCTAAGTTAAACGTATTGATCTTCGCTACTCTAACCCCTGCTTCGTAAAGACGATGCTCTATGTCGATAAATGGCATTACAGACTCTTTTTGTGCTGAAGCATCCATGACGATGCCTGAGTGCATACTACTTTTTAGTCGATAATACTTTCTAAAGCTAGCATCGGCTGCTACAGGTTCAAGTTCACCCTCGCAACCTATCTGTTCTAGCCACGCTTCTAGTTTTTGATTTATCAAATTTCATTTCCTTCTGTAGGGTGTTGTCCCATGACAACACCATTTATTGATTTATTGATATCGGTGTTGTAAGGTTACAACACCCTACAAATATATACATCCCAATACGGCATTATCACTAGCCCCAGTGACATCCTTTAAATTAACAATTCCTTTATGTACCCGTTTATATGCCAACCATGCAAAGGTCATCGCTTCTATCTCATCTGCATTTTGGGCTATGGCTACTTCAACGTTAGGCATGAGTGCTTTAATGCGTTCTACTAAGAAGCCATTTTTTGCACCACCACCACACAGTAAGGCTACATCTGTGTTGAATTTCAACACTTCGTTGCTTATGCTGAGTGCTGTGAGTTCAACAAGTGTTCGTTGGACATCTTGCTCTAACACTAGAGAACAAACAGAAGAACCTCTACGTGTGAGCATCTCATCAAGCCAAGCTTTATTAAACTTCTCACGACCTGTACTCTTTGGGTAAGGTTCTGAGAAATATGTATCTGCCATCATAGCATCTAAAAGTGTGTAATCCACCTCGCCAGACTTCGCCCATGTACCATCTTTATCATATGATACATTTTGATGCTTATTTATCCACATATCTAGTAAGACATTCCCACAGCCTGTATCGTAGCCTATAAGTTTGTCATTAATATTTTTTGCAAGCACTGTGATATTCGCCATACCACCGATGTTTACAACAGAGATAGACGTATTAATATTACTAAATATAAACTCATGAAAAGCAGGAGCAAAAGGTGCACCCTGCCCACCGAGAGCGACATCTTTACGTCTAAAGTCTGCTACTACAGGTATACCTGTTTTCATTGCAAGGATGTTAGCATCACCTAGTTGCATAGAGAATGGGTACTCTCCACTAGGCTCATGCCAAAGTGTCTGTCCATGTAAGCCTATGGCTCTGATACTTGAAGCATTTATATTTTCACGTATAAGCAATGCTCCCACAGCTTGAGTAAACAGCACACCCAAATGATGGTCTATCTGCCCTACTTGTTTTAAAGTAGTCTTGCCATTTATCATAGTTAAAATATCAGATTTCAGTTCTCGTGGCATAGGGTATTCAAGTGAAGATATAAGTGTGCATGAGCTACTATCTATCTCACAAAGAACCACATCTACACCATCGAGTGAGGTACCAGACATGATGCCTATGTATCGTTCTTTATTCATAGACTAATCTAAGTAGTTATGGTCTTTTAGTTTTTTCTCAGTACCATACTCTCTTAATGCTAAGGCTATCAGTATAGTTGCAATGACTACGATACCCAGTGTAATAGAAAGTTTGATATACATAGAACTATCAATTGCATCTGTCCACATCACTGCCATTGTTAAAAGTACCCAGATAACTAAGAGTACTGTCGATATTATTGTTGCTATTTTCATTTTTTATCCCTTACCATAATCACTACATAGGCTTCTCTTTTAAAGAAAAGTAACATTCTTCTGATATCTTTATCCATAGTGACTACACGCCAACCATTGGCTGCATTTTTATTTAAAAAAATACTAAACTTCACAGGATCAACCTTCGCACCATTGAGAAGCAAAGACCCAAGCATACTCTCTTGGTATATGACGGCTTTGTATTCTACATCATTTTGTTGTTGCATTCTGTTCCTT
>CAZXGY010000153.1:0-3986 GCA_964640455.1 uncultured Sulfurovum sp. | reverse complement strand
GATAAGATAAAATCAGATAGGGGTATAGGTAGATTGTCACAAGCTAAACTAGAAATGTATTTAGAACATGACTTACGTATAGATATGGATTTACTTTTTAATTTAGATGTAGATCTTATAGAGGCTATTGCTACTGCATATACGTCATCTAATCTACATAACTTAGTAAAACTTATAAATAAAAGGAAACAAAGTGCCTAATATTCATCCTGCCATTGCCAAAATGTTAGAAAAGTATGACCTCTCAACAGCCGACAAAACCTACGAAGCTTTACGTGAGATACTTCAAGAGATTGTTTTGCTTGGACTATCTCGTGCAGGATTCTTTGACCATGCTCTTTTTTATGGTGGTACTGCATTACGTATCTTACATGGATTAGATAGGTTTTCAGAAGATTTAGACTTTTCACTTACAGCTCCAGATGAGACATTTGATTTATCAAAATACGAAGATACTGTCATAGAAGCTCTCCATGCTTTTGGGTTTGAAGTAACGATACAGATGAAAAACAGTGATAGCAACATAAAGTCAGCATTCCTCAAAGGCAACACAAGCCAACATCTATTCAATATAGAAGCACCAGATGACATAGTAAAAACTTTTGGGCAAGGCAGACTTGTCAAAATCAAGTTTGAAGTAGATACACAACCCCCACTTGATTACCAAAGTGAAAAAAAGACACTCTTAGTACCTTCTCCCTTTACTATCAACACTATGACACTTCCCTCACTCTTTGCAGGGAAAATGCATGCCATATTATGTCGTAACTGGTCAACACGCCCAAAGGGGAGAGACTGGTATGATTTAGTATGGTATATCGCTCAAGGTGTTTCCCTAGATTTAAAACATCTCAATGCGAGACTACACCAAAACTGTTCTTGGGTGGAAAAGCAAGAGATAGAGTTAAAAAGGGAGATCGATAAAGCCTATCTGCTAGAACTACTTACAAAACGTATAGAGCATTTAGATATATCTATGGCTAAAAGAGATGTAGAGGTATTTATAGCAGATACAAGTGTTTTAGATATTTGGAGCCGAGGTTTTTTTAAGGATATTATTGAACAAATAAAATTTTGTGCTATGGATTAGTAATTTACTCTCATAATCTCATTAGTAGGGCGTTCGAAATAATTCAAAATATCATTTCATTCAAATTTATACAGGTAATTTTATGTTAACTATTTTTTATAGAATAAACATTATGTTAACCAATTAATGTTAATGCTACAAATAAATCCAACTATCTGTGTAGATATAACAGATAGTTGGATTATACTTATTTTCTATTACTCCCATTAACCTCCAACCATTTTAACGTATGCACCTCACAGTTACCCCATGCCTTATGTATGGAGGCTGAAGCATTTTCTAATGAGTATGCAGAGGCATAAAGGTTGTCTGCTAGTCTTTTGCGTCCTCTATTTTCATCTGCTTTGGCATCTTCATTTAGCTTGTGTGCTAAATGGGCTAGTAAATTACCAAGAGCATCGTAGTAAAGGTCTCCTAGACGTTCTGCCAATATATCATTAGATAACCCTACACCTTTTGGCTTCATAGTATGTTTAAAGTAGTTACCTATGGCAAAAAAAGCTCGTATCTTCTCAAAGTGTTGTTCGATGTTGTCAAAACTATGGCTACCTTCTTCCTCTACTAATTGCTCTGCATCAGGCAAGAAGTCTATGGCTTCTTGGTAGTTCAGTAGGTCATCACCTTTTTGTACCATGAGTAGGAGCTTGTTTTGGTCTGTTACTTCTGTTTGGTAATGCTTTAGCATTTCTAAGTGCTTTGTATTCCACTCAAAATGACTCTCATCATAAAAACTAGGAGCCTGACCTATGGCACGTTTTAGTGTTATCGTGGGGTGTATAGATGGGTTTATGAGTACAGCCTGCACATCATACTTCTCAGCCAAATACATAGTATAGTACCCACCCATAGATGACCCTATGAGTTTCACATCTCCATAGTAAGAGTCTATGAGTTCTTCTAGGGTTTTGATGGCCAGTTCTGGCACATGAGGGAGTGACGGAGCGATGAAAGGTTCATCTATACTCTTAAAGTATGCCCTGAATGCTTTTGCCTTACTACCTTCTCCTGAACCACTAAAACCATGTATGTAAATTATCATCTTTCTTCCTTTTCAAGTCTTTCTTTTTTCAATGCTTCTCTAACTTCCATCAAAGCAAACCCCAGTTTATTTTCCCCTAACCATGCTTTAGGGTCTAAAGCTCTTTCATCATCTTTATGTAGTCCTATCCCCCAGATGGAGTCTATAGGGCTTGCTTCTACCAGTACTTTGTCTCCTGTAGCTAAGAGATACTCTCTAAGTTGAGTATTTTGTTTAAACTTAAGAAGATTTCCCTGTACCACTACATTAAAAGAAGCATTTTGCCATATTTTTTCCTTAAAACCTTTTACCTCTCTTCCTAGTAACTGCACTTTTCTAGGACTTTTGGTCTGTAATATTTTTGTAGCACTATCCCAGTCATAAAAAAGGGCTGCTTTTTCATACATCATATAGTGTTCAGCAGTTGCAAAAGAGTTATAATATCCAGTAGTACCAAATTCTTCATATGTTGTAAATTCAGTTGCATACCATTGGTTAAGACAAGAGATATCTACACTCTCTTTTTTAGGTTCATCCCAAAAGAAAAGATACTCAAACACCTCTCCAGCGTCTATACGGCTTAGTAGTTCTTCTTTAGTTCTCATCTGCTCTCCTTCGTATGGCTTCAAAGTTTGTCTCTTTGAGTAATTTACCATTTTTGTATACAGGTTGTAAAAGGTTTATTCTACCCGCTAATGCCTCTTCTCGTATGGTACTAAAATCTTCTAAAAGTGCCAAACGTCCTCTTTTTGAGCGTTTGTTGCTGTCACTTACTGGGTCTTTATAGACATCTCTCCATGTACCATCTACTTGTATAGCGGAAGCTTTCATTGCAAAGCTAAAGGTATCACGGTTGGGTTGTTGGAGTAACGCTCCACCCATACCAAAGGCAATGTTCTCAGCAGAAAATCCTTCTTCTTTCAGAGCTTGGAGTATCTGCTCTATGGCTACAGCATCGACACCATCTCCTTGTATGACACGCACAGAGCTGTCAAGTACTATGTACCCTTTGGCATTGGTCGTTCCTCCAAAACTCTCATAGAGTCGTCGCATCACTTCAAGTACCATGGTTTTAGGGTCACCTGAGTCTGGGCGTATGACTAAGGTAGCTCCACTTTGTTTGACTTGCTCTTTAAGCTCTTTACCCCAGAGCTTACTCACAGCATTGTAAATGTCGTAAGAGTCTGAAACCACTGCAAAAAGTGCATCTTTTTTGGCAAACTGTTTGAGCATGTTAGCATAGGCATCTGCTTCACCCTCTTTTGTCCAGCTTGTCATTGTAGAGTGTTCACTTGCAGGTATGGAAAACCCTGCCATCTCACAATTGTAGTAGCGTCTTGCACCTACTATGGCAGAAAGTGTGTCTGTCCCTTGAAAATTCACTAAGTGTGCCATACCTCCAAGCATCGCAGACTCATCGCTTCAAGCTCCCCTTGCACCAAAGTCGTGTAACTTGAAAGGCAAAAGTAACTCTACATCTTCAGCAGTCTCCTCTAAATAACGTCTGATGGTCTGCTTGATGTTGTAAGAGATGGTAGCCACTGTAGTTGGGTACCAGATAGCCCTAAGCAACGTAGTCTCTATGTAAGAAGTCAGCCAAGGCAATCTCTCATCGGTATTGACCACTTGAACGAGTGGACTAGAAGTGGGCACTAGCATCCCCTCTCCCACGGCACTTATCTCTAAAGGCAAGTACCCATCATACTTCTCTAAGATGTACTCCCAGTCTGAGTAGTTAAAAGGTAAACCGTGTGCGGTTAAGATGACCTTAGCCTCTTCTAAATCTTCTCTGGTAAAGGGTGTAAGCAAATAGGCCTTGATGAATGCTTGAAGTCCAAAGAAAAGTGTACGTTCCCCTAAAGGTCTACGTGCTTCAAT
>CAZXGY010000152.1:0-3986 GCA_964640455.1 uncultured Sulfurovum sp. | reverse complement strand
AATGAACTCTACTTTCAAGTACGCGAGGTAGAAGGGAAAGAGGATGGTATCTATCATTATGAAGTGAGTAGTGCTTCTTTGACATTACTACAAAGTATTAACGAAGAGGAAGGATTAGAGCCTTACTTTGGTTTTAAGACTGCCATGCGTGGGTATCTTTTTTTAGTCTCAGCCATCTACTATAGGTCATCATGGAAATACAAAAACCGTGCTTTTCGTTACTGTCTTTTAGATGCAGGACACCTGTTAGGAAGTATCGAGGCTGCTGCACTACTTAAACCTCATGCAGTGCAGATGATATATACAATAGAAAGAGAAAAGCTTAACCGTATGTTTGGGTTTGAAGAGCGTGAGTGGTTTTTATCTGGGGCTAGTATGGCAGTACCTATACAAGGAAGAGAAGTAAAAGCCATAGAGTTTGAACTGCCTTATGTTGATGGCAGTCGTAGTTTTGAAAAAAATGAGATTATAGAAGAAGCGTATCATGAAACCATACATCTTGAATCATGTAAAAAACAGAGTAAAGCACCTAAATTTACTTACAATACAACTAAGCTCCAAGAAACAATTTTCAACCGTCGGTCTCAACGTGGGTTTAATGAAGGAGCCATTACCAAAGGGCAGTTTAACTATATTATGGACTCTATACATCAACCCATACTCTCTGACTGTGATGAAGAGGTCTCTGTGTATGTTGTGGTCAATCGTGTATTGGACATGCCTTTAGGGCTCTATAAAGATGGAGCATATATAGCGTATGGAGATTTTGCTAGAAAAGCAGGGTGTCTTTCTTTAGAACAATATCTTCTTTCAGAGCAAGGAGCAGTGGCTTTTTTCCTTACTTCAAAAGCAAAAAACTACCAAGCCCTCTACCAAAAAGCAGGTATCATAGGACAAAGGCTTTATGTCGCTGCACAATATATGCAGATAGGATGTTCTGGCATTGGTGCCTACTATGATGATGAGGTCAATACTTTTTTGGGTAATGATGAAATGGTACTCTATGCTTTAGCCATAGGAAAATAGAAAATCATTCTTTTTGTTTAAAGTCATCAAATAATTAAATATTATTTATATGTTAACTTTTTGTTATATTTGTTATAATTCGCAAAAAAGGTGAATTTATGAATAGATTACCATGGTGGATGGGTGGCATATTAATGTCAGGACTCTTATTGATGACATTTTCAATATTTGGGGCAGATAGACCTATAGGGGCTTCAACGTATGTACCTTATGTTGCAGGGATTATTTTTGATCTTGATCCAGAAAAATATACGTATTTAAAACATATTGAAAACTCTGGTGCTTGGGAAGGGGTTATGCTTCTTGGCGTGCTCTTTGGTGGGTTTATTGTTTCTGTATTTCTTACAAAAACATTTCGTTTATCACTCATACCTACTGGATGGAAAAAATACAAGAACAACTCTATACTCTCTAGACTCTTATGGAGCTTTTTTGCCGGGTTTATTATGATAATAGGTGCAAGACTTGCAGGAGGCTGTACCTCTGGGCATTTTATGTCAGGCATGAGTCAAATGGCAATCTCTGCCATGATATTTGGTGTAGTGGTGATGATAACCTTGGTTGTTACCGGTAGACTCTTTTATAATGTGAAGGAAGATTAATGCAAATTATTGTTAAAACAGCAGGTGATGATTTAGCTTCACGTATTGCACAAATGTTTGAAAATGTTATCAACCAAGGACACGGTTCTTTGGTATTGGTTTTCCTCATAGGTATTATTTTTGGGGGTATCATTCAGTATACCAGAGTAGATAAATTTGAAAAAATTGCAGGTTTCTCTATGCTTAAAGATACCATCGTACCCAAGATGCTCTTTTTAACGGTAGGGCTTACAAGTATAGGACTCTACTTTATGATAGAAGCAGGTGGTGCACATTATCATATTAAGCCTATACTTTGGCAAGGACTTATTATAGGTGGGACACTCTTTGGTATCTCTATGGCAATACTTGGTAAATGTCCAGGAACTGGTCCTGTATCTATTGCAGAAGGTCGTATAGATGTACTGATAGGTGCTATCGGTGGATTGCTGGGTGGATTGGTATTTACACTCTATTATGATGATATTTTTAAACCACTCATGGGTGAGAGTAGCGGTAAACTTACTTTACCAGAACTTTTCCCGGGTAATGAACATATGGTAGTACTTATCTTTGGAGCAGTTGTCACACTTGTAGCGATACTCATACCTAAGATTGAGATGTTCGATGAAGCAGACTTATGTAAGCTTCCCGATGATCAAAGACCAGATAGAAAATAGGTTTAACTTTTAAACCTATACCCTAGATGTTCCAGATGTTTACGTAACTGTTCTGGAATGTCCCCTTGAAACTCCAAACTATTTTCTTTTACTGTTCCCCCCGTGCCAAGTTTCTTTTTTAGTGTTTTTATTAAAACTTGCAGGTCACTTTTCTCTAAGTTAAAAGGTTTGACTATCGTGACGACTTTTCCTCTACGTTTCTCTTTGGCAAAATGAAGTTGGTGCTTGTTGGGTTCTTTTATCTCGGGAGAGACCTTGTTAGTAGGTTTGTCTTTATTATCAGAACTCCAGTCATCACCAAAGTCTGCTCCCATTTCAAATAGATTTTCTTTCACTGTTTACCTTTAACTGTAGTCTGTATCAAAAAGTAACCCAAGTACAACCATAAGTACGAGGAGAAAGATGAGGGTTTTGTAGAGTGTATCATTGCTGGGTAGTCGCATGAGATATCCTTTAGTTATCTATATTATATATAATCTCCGTCTTATTCTTCTTAGTTTGTATCTCATGAATACTCAACCCCTCTATAGGAAGTTTCATAAATGCTTCTATACTGTTAGCTCCAGCCTTTGCTATTTCACGTAAAACAATGCCTCTATAAGCTTTTGCCCAGTGAGAAACTACTTTGCCATCTTTTATAAACTTGAGCGTGGTGTAGGGTTTAGTAGGTTTGTAGAACTTATCATAAAAACCAGCACGAAGATCGAGTATCTCTTCATCTTGTAGATACTCTTCCATGAGGTGAGCAGAGTGTTCATGATAAAACTTTTCAGTTCTAATGTCTGCCACGGCTTCACCTTGTTTCAGTTTATATTCTGGAATGAGGTCAGAAGCCCTGATAGGACCAAAGAGATTTGAAAAAATAATAACATTGTTATCTATATACGCCTGTGCTTCATGAGAGAGTGCATAGTATCCAAGGTAGTCAAAGGCAACACCTGTGTAACGCTCTATGGCTTTCATAGTAAGTTCATGGATGATGTCTTTTTTGTGTTTAAGGATGTCAGCCTCTTTTTTGATACCAAACATCTTAGAGAGTACTTGCAACTCTCCTTGTTGTAATACATTAATATAGGTATGTAAAAGTTTTTTACGATGTGGGGCTAGTTTTTCAAAAAAAAGTGTGTTTGGGTTGAAAGAGAGTTCACCCCCTGTTTGTTTTGTTTCACTTGGAGCAAGTAGTATTTTCATTATATAGCCTATCATTTCATTTTTATATGCTGGTATTCTAGTTAAAATAACTAAATAAAAAGAAATTTTAAACTATTTTACAAAAACCCTTGACATTTAAAATGTATTTGTCTATAATTCCCGTCCATTTAAAGCATAATAGCTTTTTATGATGGTGCTGGTGTAGCTCAGCTGGCTAGAGCAGCTGATTTGTAATCAGCAGGTCGGGGGTTCGAGTCCCTTCACCAGCTCCATGAAATTTTTATCAGTGTTTGACCAGAAAAAAGATTATTATATCTTCAGCAGATGGCTCATGTGATTAGTCACATTTCCTCATTTTATTATAAACTGCAGAAACTATATAATTTAAAGCATTATGGTGAGTTACTCAAGTGGCCAACGAGGGCGGATTGTAAATCCGCTGACTACGTCTTCGAAGGTTCGAATCCTTCACTCACCACCATGTAACCATTATGCGGGCGTAGCTCAGTGGCTAGAGTTCCTGCCTTCCAAGCAGGCTGTCGAGGGT
>CAZXGY010000151.1:0-3992 GCA_964640455.1 uncultured Sulfurovum sp. | reverse complement strand
TATCGATAATAGAATAGGTAGGTGCATCATGTCCACACTTGAAAGAACTCAAATCTAGCACTGCAACATTTGGGTGGCGTGCTGCAAACTTGGCTGCCCATACTTTTTGTGCAGAGTTGGTAGAGTAGTTTTCTGCCCAGACATCACGGATATCATAGGCAGAACTTACACGCTCTTGTTTCACATCTTCGCCAAAGTACGTTGAGAGGTATGCTTCATCTTTAGGGATGGCACGTATAGAGAGGGTTTTAAATCCAAGAGATTGGAACTCATCTAGTACCTCATGGTTCATACCCGGGTCAGAATGATACGGACGACCTAAAAGTAAGATGACTACTTCTTCATTGATTACCGCTTCGTCTAGTATGGCACGTCCTTCACGCATAATGTCAGCATCATTTTCATCGAGTGCCTTCCATGCTTGGTCTACTGCCCAGTTATTTTCATCTTCTGTGATGCGTAGTTTTTCTTTCCATGTAGCAAAGAGTTGCTTTTTAAGTAAGTCTTGGTTGTCAAAATTGAGTGCATCTTCTACATAGTCTACATTTTTTTCTTCAAAGAGATTTTTCTCTTTGGTAAAGGCAGAGTAAACAACCTTTGGTGTTCCACTTATGATAGGACAAGAGGTTTGCCCCATCGTATGTTTCACATACCCTGGAAGTTCTGTGACTGCTGGAAACCACATAAACTCAAAAGCTTTTCGTGCAAATTTCTTTTCATAAAGTAGGGCATAAACGTGTGATTGTGCTACTTTAGCAGGGTAACAAGAGTCTACAGAACCATACTTAGCCCCTTCTAAGTACATATCTTCATTCGAGAAGTCCGAGAAAATGATATTACTTGAGCTAATCTCCAAGGCTTCAAGATAGGTACGTAAAAATGGTGCGAGTGAGTAAATATTCAGTACTTTTGGAATAGCAATTTTAAGTTTACGTCTATAGGCTTTGTCTTCATTGGAACTTACTTGGAAAGGTCTTGTAACTTGTTTACGAAGTGTCGGTCCCCACCCGCTAAGTGTGACTTTGACTTGTTGCTCTGAGACTTGGGTCTCTTTTGTAGGTGTTTTTTCTAGTATATAGCTTGATTTAAAAAGTTCTGTTGATTCTTTTTTGACAAGGTTAGGAATCTTTTTTTGTAAATTTTTACGGCTATCTTTAAGAACTTTTAGTGCTTCATGTGACTCAACGGTACCCTCTTCACAAGCAAAACCAGCGATGTAACGTACAGAGTCTGAATTTGGTGTTTTGGTATCTATAAACGTACGTGAACAGTTTATGCTACAAAAGTTACAACGTGTTTCTTCATCTGTTCTTGAAGTGTACGTCATCTGTAAAGCTTCCGCCATACCAGAGAACGTAGCGTATCCACGCTGGACTACAACATCTTTGGCTTCTATGGCTGCACCATACGCACCTGCTTCCCCTGGGTGAGGGTGTACATCTACACGTGCATGAGGTACTTTGTCTTTGATGTAGTCTACTTGCGCTTTGAGTGCTGCTTGGTTGTACTGCGTTCCACCTTGTAAGACGAAGTGGTCACCAAAGGCTGCAAGATTTGGTGCTTGTACCACGTACTGCCAAACATTTTTAGGCAATACTTTTGAGATACCTGCAAAAAGTTCTTCTTTTGTGTACCCCTCTTTTTGAAAGTTGACTCTATCGGTATCTAAGAATACGGCACAACCATAGTTAAACATAGGTGCTTGTTTTGCAGCAAAGGCAATATCTGCAAAACCTTCTACGGGTACACCAAATTGTTTTGCCATAGATTGTAATAGGGTTCCATTTCCTGCAGAACATTGGTTAGAGAGACGGAAGTTTTTCATCATGCCATTTTCCATGAAGAGTACTTTTATGTCTTGCCCACCGATGTCACAAATGACATTGATACTTTCACCAAAGGCTTTTTGAGCAGACTTCATATGCGCAATAGTTTCGATGATGTTGGCATCTGCATTAAGTGCTCCACCTAATACATCTGCCGCATATCCTGTGACACCAAGACCTTTGACATCATAGTAGCCATGTGGGTCTTGTTCTTGGATTTTTTCTAAGAGTTCTAAGGTGTCTTCTATAGGGTTACCCTTGGAGAGTTGGTAGACTTTTAAGAGAAGCTCTCCTTGTTCATCACAAAGCACAGCTTTTGAAGAGGTAGAACCACCATCTATCCCTAAAAAACAAGTGGTTTTCTCTGTAAGTACTGGAGGTGCAAAATCTTTGATGGCATAGTCATCTTTAAAGGCTTTTAACTCTTCAGGAGAGTTGACAAGTGGTGCATCATTGTTGTCATTATTTGTTGTGGCCCCTGTGTCTACTAGGGTTTTAAGTTGTATGAGTCCAGTGAAGGGTTTATCGTTGTTTGCTTCACCTTCACCGAAGATGACAGCACCCAATGCTGCATAGTATTGTGCATTGTCAGGTACGTTGACAAGTGCGTTAATATTTGCTTTGTCATACTCTACGCCACGTTCATCCCATATTTCAGCAATACGCATACGCCAACACTCTTGTAAAAACGGTAGGTAGGTGTTAGGACCTCCCAGCAAAAGGACATTTGGCATAAGGGTATTACCACGAGTAAGTACCGTAAGGTTTTGCATGACAATCGCATCTGCAAGGGAGTTCATAATCTCATCAGAGGGGACAGAAGTTTTGACAAGGTTTACAATGTCTGTCTCAGCAAATACCCCACACTTTGCTGCAACATGGTGAAGCTTGTCTGTTTGGAAAGTGAGGTTTTGTATATCACTGGCTTCCATACCGACCTTCATCGTACATTTTTCTATGGTGGCACCCGTTCCTGAAGCACATTTGTCATTCATAGAGGTAAGTACAGATTTTTTACCATCTTCACTCACTTTGAAGTGGATGATTTTTGCATCTTGACCACCAAGTTCGATGACTGCTCTTACATCTGGATGGTTGTGTTCAACAGCAAGCACTACAGCATTTACTTCTTGTACAAAACGTGCATTAATGGTTGGAGCAATACGTGAAGCACCCGAACCGGTGATGTAGACTTTGTCTAGCTTGTTATACATGTCAGTATGTGTTTGTGAGAGTTCTTCCAGAAGACGTAGCAGTGTAGGTGCTTGTTTAGTATCGTGTGCAGTGTAGGCTTTCGCTACAATCTGAAAGTCTTCATTACAGACTACATATTTGACTGTGGTAGAACCAATATCTATTCCAAGTGTATACTTTTCATCAGTATCTTGCTTGACCTTCGTCATCTTATTCCTTTGCTTCTTTATCTTTGTTTTTAAGTGCCCATAGTATCCAGACTATACCCAGTAGTATAAAAGGTACGCTTAACATCTGCCCCGTGGTAAATGGTAAAGATGTTGTATAGTCAGCTTGACGTGTCTTGGTGTATTCTAGTAAAAAGCGTACCGTAAACATATAGGTAAAGAAAATACCAGGGAGTATTTTAGTAGCAAAAGAGGCTGAAACTTTACGATATACGCTTACAAGTATAACTAAGAGTAAGAGATAGGCAAATGCCTCATAGAGTTGCACAGGGTGGCGTGGTACCATGTCTATACGTTCAAAAATAATAGCCCAAGGTTTGTCTGTAGGAAGTCCTAAGATTTCTGAGTTAAAAAGGTTTCCAAAACGTACAAATGCCGCAGTTAAAGCTCCAGGCATACTTACGCGAGCGAGTAACCACCAAAAAGAACGTCCATACTTTTTAGCAAAGAAATAAAGTGCTACAACAACACCAATGAGTCCACCATGGCTTGCAAGTCCACCTTTCCATACTTGTAGTATTTCAAGAGGGTGAGAGAGGTAGTATTCTGGTTCGTAAGCGAAACAGTGCATAAGTCTTGCACCGATGACTGTACCTATAAGTACATAGATGAGGAAATTGTCTAATTCATCAGCATTTTTACCTTCACGTTTGTAAATCCATTGAAGTATCATAAGACCGAGGAAGAAAGAACCTACAAATAAAAGCCCATACCAGCGTAACTGTAAAGGACCTAATTCAATGAG
>CAZXGY010000150.1:0-3993 GCA_964640455.1 uncultured Sulfurovum sp. | reverse complement strand
CGTATAGAGAGTCTCTATGACTCTCTTTTCATAATTCTATCACTTAAACACAACTTCTTCCTCTACTTATTTCTCTCTTACACAACAACCCTAAATTCTTTTTGCTATGATTATAGATATATTTTTACAATGAAGGAACAACATGAAAAAAGAGTTGATAATATTTTTAGGAATATTTCTATTTTTAGCCATTGGTATGCATTTTAAAGAGTGGATGTCTCATCCTATTGAACATATTATGGCTCTTCCAAGTGCAGGGGCATATGGTCTTGGAGCAGTACATCCATTAATCTTTACGGCTATAGTTTATCTGTTTTTTGGAATATTTAGGGGAATTGGTCGTCTATTTAAATAGTAACCTCACTCTTTATAATTTCTATTAATTATATCTTCTCTTTTATCTTATAGAGTGCATAAAATGCTACTATCGAAGATATAACTGTATTAATACCGATGAGCCAAATATCTCCATTTGTAGGTATCACTGTTATGTCATGCCCCAATTGTGGATTAGCGTACCAATCCAAGAATGTAAACCCTTTATCTATCAATACATATGCAAAATACATCAATATATTAAACAGAATAAAGCTTGTAAATTTAGACATATTTACCCCTAATTAAAGACCATACAATGCCCACAAATGCACCTACAAATACAATGGTATATCCCGTAGGTAAATCAAGAGTATAGGAACCTACCATGGCAAGTATGATAACAACAGAACCTACTATCCAAGCAAAAGGCAATTTGGAAAACCTATTTTGTAAAAGTGCCACCAACGCAGGTACAATAAGCAAGATAAATACCACAAGTACCCCTGCAAGTTGCACCGAAGAGGTGACAGTAAGTGCCAAAAGTGTAAAAAAGAGTATCTCTCTTGCAAGTCCTTGCAGTCTATGATACAGAGCAAAAAAGAGTATAGCTACTACACTATAAAGTATCAACGGTTCTGTTAAGTCAGGTAGTGTTGTAAACAGTATATCTGTGGCTTGAAGCTTAGTAAAAAGCTCTGTGCCCTGTGTGGTGTTGGAGAGAAGGATGATAATACTACTTGCCCCAAAAGCATAAAGCATTCCTATAAAAGCTTCTATATATTTGACCCTATATGTTGCAATAGAGATAAGCAATGCCCCTAGTAATGCAAAGACAAAGGTCAATAAAAAGGTGTAGCCTCCATCAAAAAAGAGTAGACTCATCGCCACACCAATGGCAGCAAATTGTCCTATGGCTAAGTCTGTAAAAATAACCCCTCTCTTGATAATCTCCAAACCAAAAATAGCATGAATAAACACCAATGCCATTGCCAGTATAAACGCAGGATAAAGTAGTGAAATTAGTGACATAATTGTTTGGCTATACTTTTATAAAAGTTTTCTAAGGTATTGGCTTGGCGTGTTGCACCCACATCATGAGGAACTATGCTTATTTTAGCCCCTGTTTTATCGGCTATAAACTTGGCTGTCTTTTTCTCATGGTAAACATCTTGCAGTATGGTTTTAATATTTTCTTTTTTCATGAGATTAATTAGCATCAATGTATGTTTTGAACTAGGACTAATCCCTGGTAATGGCTCTAAATTCCCTACACTTTTAATACCATTAGCATGCAGAGCATAGTTAAACAGTTCATGATACTGTACCACTTTATGCACTTTACATGATTTCATCTGCTGACTCAACGAGTGAATAAGTGCCTTATATTTTGTGACAAATTTCTTCAAATTACTTTCATATACCGCTTTATGTTCTGCATCTATGCTCTCCAATTTACGGGCAATGAGCTTAGCAATGGGAATAATATTGTGAATATCTGTAGCAAAATGTGGGTTCCCATCAGGGTGGATATCGCCGTAGGCACGAGAAACACTTTTAGGTTTATCTATCATGTGTACCACACGACTCACATCCACAAAGCCATCTGCCCCTGCATTTATTTTTTCATTGTTTGCACTTTTAAGCAGTGGTGGCAACCAACCAATCTCTAGTTGTCCTCCATTTATAATCAGTAAATCTTCTCTTCTTAACTTTCCTATATACGAAGGCTTTGGCACGATAAAATGTGGGTCAAGTTTTGGATTAGCTAATATATCTACTTTCACTTCATCTGCGCCTATGGCTTTGACTACTTCACCTAAATATTGATAGGTCGTTGCTACATTGACTTTGGCAAACACTGCAGAGCTAAAAAGTGCCATTAATATTAATTTTTTCATCATCTTCTCCTAAAATGCATGTGCCCCATGGGCACCTATCTCAACTACGTACTCTAAAGCAAACTCATTTAAGGCTTTTCTTTCACCATTAAATATTTTAGAATTGTCATGGGTGTACTGTAAACGTAATTTTGTAAATTCAAAAGGTTTATACTGAACAATGGCACTGTATTTTTTAAGGTCATCTGCATGGGTAGGACTGTTTTTTGTCAAGACATCATATCTAGCCCCTACTTCCCAATTACTATTGACATCATAAAGTAACTGTGTATAAAGTCCTGCTTGTTTTACATTGTCTCTATCACGATACAGGTATTCACTCTGCCATGTCACAGAACTATAGCTGTCTATCGTTTGTTTGAGTGTAAAGTCTGCTCCGTAGACTGTGCTATCTTTGTTTGTATCTGTTTTACCTTTGGCTATACTCGCACCCCAAAGTGCTGTTGTATAGTCTCCTAAGTCAAATCCACCTTTCACATATCCTGTATAAAGTAAACTTTCACTGTCTCCAAAGCTTAGTTCATTGGTTCCTTGTAATACTTCTGCACCCAACATGATGTAAGTATCGGTAGGGAGTACCCAATTGACTGATAGTCCAGGATCTTTAATACCTTCTACCCCAAACATCGCTTCGTAAACCAAAGGTTGTGCTACAAAGTGTTGTGCGTGTTGATGTATGGCATTGATACGCCCAAAACCACTCTTAAATGTTCCTGCTTTTACTTGTAGGTTATAAGGCATTTTCTTCGTTGTGATATACGCTTCTTCTATCTCAAAGCTATCAGGACTCAGATGAAAAATAGCATCTGCATCAAAGTAAGGGCCTACTGCCGAATGCATACCAAACTCTGCATAATTAAAGTTAAACCCTTTATTCTTATTAAATGCTATCTCATCAGTTGTATCTACAAACCCATCTATCCCATATCCCTCATAGAGGCTATTATCTATATTTCGGTTCACTGCCGATGCATTTAAAATTAAAGATATATCAGGGATATACGCTTTTTGATTAAAACTATTACTCTTTGAAGTCATTGCTTCATCTATCTTGCTATCTTGACTTACTCTTAAAGCTTCCTCTAATGATGCTACCCGTTTCTCTAATGCTTGCACATCTCCTGCATGAAGCAGTAGTGTACTTACAGCCATAGAGAGTAATATTGTTTTTTTCATACTTTTCCCTCACGTTATTTATATATTATGTTTATAATTGCTATTGTTAGTTGTTATATAGAAAGAGAAAGCGGAGGGGCATGGGAATTAAAGCCTTTTAAGACTTCTCTTCTAAGCATTAAGGTATTAAAAAAGAGTGAGAAAGTATGACTTAAAATAAATACTAGTACAAGTGGAATAACTACATCGCCACTTTGAAAGTTTTTAATAAAGATGCAGACTTGACACTTCTCTTGTGTATCAGAGGTATCATGATGGATATGTGTCGCACTAAGGTATGAAGAGAAAAGATAAAAAAGAACTAAAAATTTAAGTAAAAATTTATGCATACCTTCCCTTCTTCATATAAAATTTGAGAGTATTATAGCTTAGTTAGGTTACTTTAAAGTAAATAGGATTTTATAAAAAAGAGGGAGAAATAGTAGTTTACAAGAGTAAAAATACTCTTGTAAAGAGGCAAAAGTCTTGAATAAGACTTTGCAAAAAGATTTCCAAAGAAATTTTCCAAGGACAAGCCTTGGTAAAAGATAGTCTATCTTTTTGAGAATTGTGGAGAACGTCTTGCTTTTTTCTTACCTGGTTTCTTACGCTCAACAACTCT
>CAZXGY010000149.1:0-4053 GCA_964640455.1 uncultured Sulfurovum sp. | reverse complement strand
AGCAGATCCATCTGCTAATGTAAGATTAAAATCTATGGAAAAATTACTTGCTTGAGATAAATTTACATCGAAAACAAGATAATCTCCTTCTGTTTTATTATCATCTGTAATTGTGATGGTGGCTAAAGGGTACACAAGTACTGATGCATTAAGGTCATCGCCTACTGTTGTGTTGTCATCTTGATCACCATTTGCAGCAGTTGTAACATTGGTAATAAGTTGTCCTGAAAATCCAATATCTATATGCCCGACTAAATTTAACGTTGCATTTGAACCATTTTCCAGATTTCCAATATGCCAAGTTGTGCCATCATAAGTACCCTGTGATGTAGCATTTGAATCATATATGATACCTGTTGGAAGTGTATCATTTAGTTCTACATTTGTTGCTTCTGCAATGCCATCATTATTTACTGTAATTGTAAAGACAATACTGTCGCCTACTTGAGGATGAGGGAAATTTACTGTTTTGACTGTTACGAGGTTTACATTTAGGGTCACACTATCTGAAACAGTATCAGAAATAGGTGTGACCCCATTACTTGATACTGTTGCTGTATTTTCTATCGTAGGTGTTGTAATATTGCTATCTACTGTTACAGAATAAGTAAGTGTTAAAGTCTCTCCTTGTTTTAAGGTAACATTATCCCCTACTGTTATCATAGGTCCAGGTGCATGTGCAGCATTTGTGGTTGATATCCTAAGTGTACTGGTATAATCATAAGCAATGGTAAAATTTGCATCTGTGACATTATACGCTGTAGCAGGTGCGCCAGCCCAACCTGTACTCCATTGAAATTCATATGTTCCCAAAGCAGAAAGTGTGCCTGCGATTACTGTTGGACCCGTACTTTGTGTCCAAGGGTCATTGTTGTTAGTCCCAGATACATAAGAGCCTGAAGCAAATGTATTTACTGCTATACCTGTAGGTCTTGTTGTAGTAATGGCTATATCATTAAGGTATCCTCCAGAATGAGTTATACCCGCTGTAGAAAAACTATAAGAAGTTAAGTTGGCATCTGCGGGTACATCAAGAGAAGAGAGTGTTAGTGTTTGTAAGCCTCCTCCACTACCCCAATCTAATGGAGACATAGAGAATGTTTTAGTTCCAGAAACAACTGCTCCTGATACATCAATATTATACGTTTTTATTGCATCATTATTGTAAGTCACCCCAGTAGGTAAAACATCATCCAATATCACATTGGTAGCATCAGCTGCTCCTGTATTATGCACAACTATCGTGTAAGTAATCACATCACCTGGATATACGGGGTTAGCATTTGTACTAGATGTTTTATTGATGTCAAGTATAACGGGTAGATAAAATCCATTATTCTCTTCAGTGTTCACGCCTGCGGTTATTGTAGTAGGAGTAGGGTCACTCCCCTCTGTTTGAGTCGCACCTGTAGGAAAGTCTGGATCAGCTTCATCGATATCTACACTTGCAACACCTATAGCAAGGTTAATCACTGTGTAATTTCCATCCATATCTGTCTCCACCGAAAATGGTGTCCCTACACTGTCTGTCACCACAACTGTTACATTGGGGAGATTTGGTTCTCCTATATTTTGCACCCCGTTACCATCCAAATCACGATAAAGATGACCTTTTAAAATAGTACTTGCAACAGTTAAACTTACATTGAGCTCATCACCTATTGTGATATTGTCATCTTGATTTCCAAGTGCACGTGTTGTACTATTTATAATTGTATTTCCGACTGTTCCTGCATCGATAGTCACAGTAATGTTCAATTCGGCATTTGAACCATTATTCAAATTTCCTATGCTCCAGATGCCTGTTCCTGCGTCATAGCTACCCTGAGTCGCACTAGATGTACTGTATGTCACTCCAGAAGGAAGTGTATCAGTCAAGCTAACCGCTGTTGCCTGAGAGGGACCATTATTTGTAACAAAAAGAGAGTATATCACACTCTCACCCACTTGAGGTGTAGCATTACTAACACGCTTTACTGTAACCAAATCTGATTCAAAAATAACCCGTGCATCAGGACAAGAAGTACCATCATTTAGATTTGTTATAGCACTATTGATTCGAAAAAGTGCAGAGGGTGTAGTGGTATTAAAATCTACAATCTCATATACTCCACCTTGATTATTATTGGAGACCAATAATTTTCCAGACACATCAGTCCATGCAGCACCATAATTTACATTGATAGGCAACCCGGCTACAGGTACACTACTATAAGTTTGTGTTGCTAAATCATATCTGAACAATCTTGCAGGATTCCTCCGTGCTACTCCATAGAGGGCATTGTCATTTGGGATATATGCAAAATCAGTTACATTTTTTATATTTACTTCTGCAGGACTTGCTTTGGAAAAAGTTACTCGTTCATATATGTTTGTATCGACATCTATTTTATAAAGTGTTGCGCCAGGACCTATCCATAAACTTCCATTTCTATCCATATCTCCTGCATATCTAAACGAAGGAAGGTCAATACCATTAATGTCATGAGGTACTCCCAAAAGGGTAGAAACTCCATCTGCACCGATCACAACAAGTTCCTTTTCATTCATACCATTTATCCCTCTATTGATTCCATATATAAGATTTGTACGATGATCCCAACCTATAGCATTGTAGTGTCCATTTGAAGTACCAATGGTTGAATAAAGTCCTGTATCAATAGAAAGTTCTTTAAAATCATTTGTTATGACCTGATAGATTTTATTTTCACATGCCAAAGGGGTATTGACCATAAGTTGTACACTGGCTACAGAAATATCTCCATCTGTATCTGTGATGGTATAGTTAAAATCATCCCGTCCCTTATATCCACTGTCTGGACTATAGATAAATGTTCCATCACTATTGACGGTTAAAGTACCATGCAAAGGAGAGGGAGAAGAATCAGACCAGACATTGCCTCCATCTGTAGAGTTTATATCATTTGAATAAAGCGTACCTAAATACGTTGTATTTTGATTCACCACAAAATGGTCATTGAGTGCCAACGGTACAGCCGCATATGTCGTTGTAACAAAGAGTGATAAAAGCAGAAAGGTTGCAAAAAATTTTAACAGAAGATTGATGTATTTCATTCATTTTCCTTATATTTAATGAGTTGTCACTCACTTGATTTAAGGTAACCCGGCGGTCTAACTTTTGGACAAAGTCGTACGATCCGTAGTTTTCCGTCCCCACTTTTCAGATAGGTTTGGCTTTCACTATGCAGTGCTAGAGCACTATCTAGCATGATTATACTAAAAAAATGTCACTTTAATGTCACTTTTCACATTTTATTCACAAAAATCTATTATTTGTGTATAAATTGTGCTTAATTATGTGCATTAAACGTAAATATATGTGAAAGATTAAAAAATTTGCATATTTAGTTAAAATTAAGAGGAATAAAAATATTTCCCTAAAAAGGGAAAACCATCCTATAAAGAACAGCTTAAAACCTAAGGCTGTTTTTTAGACAGAGCTATTTTGTTGGATAATTTGAGTATTTTGAAAAGAATATTCAAATGATCAAATAGATACGAAACAATATTTGGTCAGTGTTCATTAAAAACTCATTGTTTTCACAAGTGCTAAAACTAACAAATAGGATATTTACCTGTTGGGGATAAATACTCTTTGGGCATCATAAGGTTTGTTGTATATTACTATGGAATACATAATCGTTGCTATCTTCTTGGAGAGTATGATCAAAGCTTCTTTCTTGGATTTGCCAGAAGAGACTTTGTCATGAAAAAGTTTATTGAGTTGTGGGTTATGCAATACGGAACCCACAGTAGCCATATAAAGAGCATGTTTGGCAATAGGTATACCACGCTTTGCCAGTCTACCAACGGATAAAGAGTTACCAGACTGATACTGTGTAGGATAAAGACCAAGATAACCTATGAATGCTTTTGCTGAAGTAAAGCGTCTAAGGTCACCACACTCTCCAAGTATAGAGGCGATAGTTTTGTCAGATACTCCTGGTATGCTTTTAAGGTTCTCTACACGATTATCAATAGAATCAATCTCTTCTTCAATAAATTGTTTGATTTGGGCTTCAATTTCTTTCT
>CAZXGY010000148.1:2148-4080 GCA_964640455.1 uncultured Sulfurovum sp. | reverse complement strand
TATTATAATTTTACTTAATTATATAGCAAGTATTACGTTAAATTAATTTTATATACAAACCAACCCCTAACCAAAATTACGCTAAAATCGCGACAATAATTAACTAAAGGCTATAACATGGCAAAAAGAACAATCAAAAAAGCAGTACTCGCTTACTCTGGTGGGCTTGATACGAGTATCATTCTTAAATGGCTTCAAGACGAGTATGAGTGTGAGGTAGTGACGTTTACTGCTGACCTTGGTCAGGGTGAAGAGGTAGAACCTGCACGTAAGAAAGCGTTAGATATGGGGATTAAGGAAGAGAATATCTTTATCTTGGATTTACGTGAAGAGTTTGTAAAAGACTTTGTCTTTCCTATGTTTAGAGCCAATGCTATTTATGAGGGTGAGTATCTGTTAGGTACGTCTATTGCACGTCCACTCATCTCTAAAAAGCAGATAGAGATAGCACACCAAACAGGTGCAGACGCAGTAAGTCATGGGGCGACAGGAAAAGGGAATGACCAAGTACGTTTTGAACTTGGTTACCTTGCACTTGACCCAGACATCGCTGTGATTGCTCCATGGAGAGAGTGGGACTTGAACTCACGTACTAAACTACTCAAATATGCAGAAGAACATGGTATAGATATCGATGGTAAAGGGCAAGCTAAACCTTACTCAATGGATGCAAACTTACTTCATATCTCTTACGAGGGTGAGTGGTTAGAAAATCCATTTAATGAACCAGAAGAAGATATGTGGTTATGGTCTGTAAGCCCAGAAGCTGCACCCGATAATCCTGAATACATCACTATCACCTATGCTCACGGTGACCCAGTAGCTATCAACGGTGAAGAGATGAGTCCTGCTACGATGCTAGAGACACTTAACAAGTATGGTAACAAACATGGTATCGGGCGTATTGACATTGTAGAAAACCGTATGGTAGGGATGAAAGCACGTGGATGTTATGAGACACCAGGTGGGACTATTATGCTTAAAGCACACCGTGCTATAGAGTCTATTACCCTAGATAGAGAAGAAGCACACCTTAAAGATGAGATGATTGCGAAATATGCTAAGGTTATTTACAACGGTCTATGGTGGTCACCAGAGCGTAAGATGATGCAAGCTGCTATAGATGCAACACAAGAGCATGTCAATGGTGATGTAAAGCTCAAACTTTACAAAGGTAATGTCATCGTAGTAGGTAGAAAGTCTGATGAGTCACTTTACTCAGAAGAACACTCTACATTTGAAGAAGATGAAGTCTATAACCAAAAAGATGCAGAAGGGTTCATAAGACTTAATGCACTTCGTTTCATTATCGAGGGTAAAAAGCAGCCAGAGCGTATAGCTTCTTTAATAGGTGCTTCAGATGAGGTTGAGGTATGTCGTATAGAGACTGGTTCATTTACTATCTGTCAGCGTATTAAACGTTTCTTCGGATTTGCTAAAGATGAGTCTCCTGCTAAACAAGGTAAAGAGTACATTAAAAATAAATAATTAATCGAGTAACTCTTCCATCGCCTTCAATATTTTTGAAGGTGAAAACTTCAAAAAACTCTCTCTATAAAAAAAACTTGGTATCACTTCTAAAAAAACATAGGCTACCATGAGCATAGGGTAAAATGCTTTATATTCCAGACTAAATGACTTAAAGGTATAGCGTGTTTTAAACCACTCTTGGGCAGAGACTAGACCATTATATACAAGCAGTACTTCCATAGCGAAAATAGACCCCCAGATAAAGTAGGTCATACCTATAACAAGTAATGCACCCTTCACACCATACATACCCATAATAGCAGCAAGAAAGATGGCTCCATAAATGGCAAAAGAGCCAAAGCCAATAGTAGCAAAGAGTACCAGTGCTGAAAAGACAAAGAGTAGACTACCAAAGAGAAAAAAGAGTTCTAAAAAAGTTTGTTGTTCTTGAAAAGTGGGGCT
>CAZXGY010000148.1:0-2048 GCA_964640455.1 uncultured Sulfurovum sp. | reverse complement strand
TTAATCAAACTTTTAACATCAGCCTTGCGACCTAACCACTCTTGGTAGAGTTCAGACATCTCTTTGCTTCCACCGTTTGCGAGTATATATTCTTTATACCCCTTTGCAGCCTCTTTGTCAAATCCTGAGTTTTCATCTAAACAGCTAAAGAATGCATCGGCAGAAAGTACTTCTGCCCATTTGTAGCTATAGTACCCTGCTGCATAGCCACCTGCAAAGATGTGTGCGAAACCGTGCTGGAATTTGTTGTATGCTGGAGTTTTAAGAAGAGAAGTTTTTTCTCTAATACCGTTGAGTAAAGCTTGTACTTCTTCACCTTGGTAAAGACCTTGATGGAGAGTAAAGTCAAAGAGAGAAAACTCTACTTGACGTAAGATGCCAAGGGCTGCTTGGTAGTTTTTTGTCTCTTTGATTTTAGCCATAAGTTCTGCTGAGATAGGCTCTCCACTCTCATAGTGGAAACCAAAACGCTTGAGTATGGCTGCTTCGTAAGCAAAGTTCTCTAAAAACTGAGAAGGGAACTCCACTACATCCCATGCTACACCGTTAATGCCTGAGACTGAACGTTCGTTACATTTACCAAATAGATGGTGTATAGCATGTCCCATTTCATGAAAAAGGGTGACTACATCATCATGACGTAAGAGTGAAGGTGTGTTTTCTGTCGTAGGTGAGAAGTTACAAACAATGAAAGCAGAGGCTAAATGTTTGTTACCCTCAGCATCCTCGTAGTGTGTCTCCCAGTCATTCATCCATGCACCACCACGTTTTTCTTTACGTGCTTCAAGGTCGAAGTAGATGCGTCCTCTTAGTTTACCATTGTCAAAGATATCAAATGGTTTTACACATTCATGCCATGTAGGTACGTCAGCTGGTTTAAAAGTTACCCCAAAGAGTTCAGAGACGATATCCAGTAAACCTTGTAGTACTTTTGCTTGTTCAAAGTAGGGCTTTGTCATTGTGTCATCAAAGTCAAACTTCTCTTTTTTGAGTTTTTCTGAGTAGTAGCCTACATCATACCCTGCTAAGTCTTCTATGCCATCTGTACGTTTAGCAAATGCTTTTAGTTCAGAAAGTTCATTTTTGGCTTGAGGAAGTGCAGCGTCAGCTAAGTCGTTAAGGAAAGTAATGACATCTTCTTCTTTACTTGCATCTCTAGTCTCTAGCGCATAGTGTGCATATGAAGTGAAGCCAAGTAGTTTAGCTTTTTCATTTTTAAGTGCGAGGATTTCATCAATCACTTCAGCATTTTTAGGGGCTCTGGTTGCGTATGCTTTGGAGAGTTCTTTTCTATACTCTCTATTTGGACCATAAGTCATGTAGGCTAAGTAGCTAGGGATTTGAAGTGTAAACTTGTAAATGGTTTTGCCCTTTACTTCTTCTTTGGCTGCATCGATATCTGTTTGTGGCATTCCCTCTACATCTTTTGCATTTTCGATGATGAGTTCGTAAGCATTGGTAGCATCTAGTAAGTTTTGAGAAAAATTATTAGAGAGCTCTGAGAGTTTAAGGCTTATCTCTTCCATACGTTTTTTTTGGGCTTCTGGTAAGTTTACACCAGAGAGTACAAAGTCTCTAATATCATGGGCTACGACAGTTTTTGATTCTTCACTGTCTGCTTTGATTTGTTCTATTTTTTTAAAAAGTTCAACATTTTGTGCCATCTCAGAGCCAAATTTAGAAAGCAATGGTAATGACTCTTCATAGGCTTTTTGTGTCTCATTTGAGTTCATTACTGAGTTTAGGTGTGAGAGTGGTGTAAAGAAAAGTCCTAATTCTTCATCTAAATCTTGTAATGGTTTAAGTACTTTGTCATAGTTTGTATGGTTTGATTTAGTGATTGTATCAATGATTGTACGTTGTTTGTTTAAAAGGGTGTCGAGTTCTTTGGGGAAGTTCTTTAAGTTGTCTATATGAAAGTTTTGAAACATATTTTATATCCAGATAATAATTTTTATGATTGTAACATCTATTAGTAAACTTTAGATAAAATATCTACAATTATTATCTCAAGGATGAAAAATGAAAGTATTATTAATTAAAGATGT
>CAZXGY010000147.1:1243-4100 GCA_964640455.1 uncultured Sulfurovum sp. | reverse complement strand
CAGTTGGTGGGGTTCAACCACAGTCAGAGACTGTATGGAGACAAAGAAACCGTTATGGTGTACCTTCAATCGTATTTGTAAATAAATATGACAGAACTGGTTCTGACTTTTATGAAGTTGAGAGACAAATAGTTGAAAGACTTAAGGGTAACCCTGTTCCTATTCAACTACCAATCGGTGCTGAAGAAAATTTCCAAGGTGTTGTAGACCTTGTTAAAATGAAAGCAATCGTTTGGGATAAAGATGCAGAGATGGGTTCTAACTACCACGTAGAAGAAATCCCAGAAGATATGGTTGAATTAGCTGATAAGTATCGTGAAAACCTTATTGAGAAGATCTCTGAAGCAGATGGCAACGATGAACTTATGGAAAAATTCTTAGAGGGCGAAGAGCTTACTAATGAAGAGATTGTAGCTGGAATTAAAGCTGCAACTATCGGTATGTCAATCGTTCCTATGACTGTTGGTAGTGCCTTTAAAAACAAAGGTGTTCAGACTCTACTTGATGCTGTTGTTGAGTACCTTCCATCTCCTGTTGAGGCACCTGCTATTAAGGGTACCATGATGGATGATGAAGATGAAGAGGTAATCGTGCCTTCAACTGATGATGGTGCATTTGCATCATTGGCATTTAAGATTATGACCGATCCATTTGTTGGACAGTTGACGTTTATCCGTGTATACCGTGGTTCTTTAGAGTCTGGTTCATACGTACACAACTCAACAAAAGATAAAAAAGAGCGTATCGGTCGTATCATGAAAATGCACGCTATCAAAAGAGAAGAAGTTGCTGAAATTTATGCAGGTGAGATAGGTGCAGTTGTTGGTCTTAAGAACACTACAACTGGTGATACGCTTTGTGATGCTTCAGATAAAGTAGTGTTGGAGAGAATGGATTTCCCAGATCCAGTTATCTCTGTGGCAGTTGAGCCTAAAACAAAAGCCGATCAAGAGAAAATGGGTGTGGCACTTGGTAAACTTGCAGCTGAAGATCCATCTTTCCGTGTTGCAACTGATGAAGAGACTGGTCAGACTATTATTTCAGGAATGGGTGAGCTTCACCTTGAAATTCTTGTAGATAGAATGAAAAGAGAGTTTAATGTTGAAGCTGATGTTGGAGCTCCACAAGTCTCTTACCGTGAAACTATTAAAGAAGCAGTTGACCAAGAGTACAAGTACGCTAAACAATCAGGTGGACGTGGACAATTTGGACATGTATATCTTAAAATTGAACCTCAAGAACCTGGTTTTGGTTATGAGTTTGTTGATGCTGTTAAAGGTGGGGTAATTCCAAAAGAGTTCATTAAACCTGTTGATAAAGGTATTCAAGAAGCTATGGCTAGAGGTATTCAAGCAGGTTACCCTGTTGAAGATGTTAAAGTAACAGTTTATGATGGTTCTTACCATGATGTCGATTCATCTGAAATGGCGTTTAAACTTGCTGCTTCTATGGGTTTCAGAGAGGGTTGTAGAAAAGCTAAGCCAGTTATCTTGGAGCCACTCATGAAAGTTGAAGTTGAAGTACCTGAAGACTATATGGGTGATGTCATAGGTGACGTTGCTAAAAGACGTGGTCAAGTAACAGGTATGGATGACAGAGCTGGTAACAAAATCGTTAACGCGTTTGTTCCACTTTCAGAAATGTTTGGTTACTCAACTGACCTACGCTCCATGACTCAAGGTCGTGCAACGTATGCGATGGAGTTTGACCACTATGAAGAGGTGCCACAAAATGTAGCTAAGGAAATCATCGAAAAGAGAAATAGTTAATATTTCTTTGATTATTTGCACCCATCTTTGAATGATTGGTGCAGTGGGATGTTCTCCCCCAACGCCATTAAATTAAGGATTATACTTTTTTTGGAAATGGAGATTTTAGTCCTGTACAGCGGAGGCAAAGCCTTCCGATTCCAAGTATAAAGTATGAATATTTTTCTTAACTTAATGGTGCTGATTCCCCTGACAACACCGTGAATACGAATAACCATAAAACCCTTACCAAGCATAACGGTTACCACCCTGCCCAAAAATACAATTTAAAGAAAATCGGTGTATATTCAACGTTTGAACTTTCTATAAAGTTTTGACAATATTTTTTTGCTTGGGTATAATGGCTGTATGGGTAAATTAGATAAAGAAAAAGAAGAGATATCATGGATTAAGTTTTGGATAGGTGTGAGTGTAGCATCCATGATGGGACTTATAAGTTGGCTAGTCAATAACTACGAGAGTGCAAACTCTATTATGCTTGTATTAGATACAGTGTCTATCTTGGCAATAGCAGTTTTTATTGTTAAGCTCAACGCAATAGGGTTAAAAAAGATTAAAGAATTGGAGAATTTATAATGACAGGTTTATATATTGTAGCTATTGTAGCGTTTGTTGGTTCGTTGTTATATAGTATGTATGCAACTTTAAAAAGTTTTGAAACAAAAGTTTAGATGTTGATGAGAATAAAACATTTATCACATCCCCATTCATGGTGTTGTGAGGGCACAACACCCTACACCTCATAAAACTGCTACCACTCTACCCAAAAATACAACTTAAGCTAAATTTAAGCTAAAATTCCAGAGAGAGAGAGTTATCTGCTATACTAAAGGCAAACAATTTTCTACTAAAAGGGACTCTCTCATGTTACACACTTTACGCTACTTACTCCTAACCCCACTGCTTGCTTTTATGCTTTTAACCCAGCCTATGATGGCTACTGAACCTACCCAGCAAGAACGCAACGAGATGGCTGCGAAGCTTATACCTATCATTACGATGTTGTTGATGGATGATGTGGATACTGTGGCTCCTGTGAAGCCTAGCTTGACTACAGATGCTCCTACGAGTACACTCGATGAGAGTGT
>CAZXGY010000147.1:0-1143 GCA_964640455.1 uncultured Sulfurovum sp. | reverse complement strand
TCTAAAGCTCCAAACATCCCTAACCTTGGAAGAGCAGCCATAAGTAAAGTATTGACTTTAGAGCCTGCTGGATTAGAGTTTGAAAAGCCTATCTTGGTTTCTGTACCGTACGAAGGCAATATTTCAAAAGAAAATATAGTCATAGCACGCTACAGTGATGGTGGTGTTGTTGATACTATTTTGCCGTATAGTGTAGATGAAGAGAGTAAAATAGTAACATTCAAGACGGAACATTTCACGAGTTTTTCTCTACAGCATGGATGGAATTTAATTGATGATCCTATTTACGAGCAGTCAAAAATACAGCGTGTTATAGAGTTGACTCAAATATCGGGCATCAATACAAATAAAGAGTGGAAAGATATACTTAATAGCGTTATAGTAGAAAAAGGTGACTATAGAGTGTATGATATGTTCTTGGAGTATGATAAGCAATTAAGAATGTCTGAAAAAATAGCAGTCTATAAGTATTCAGAAGCGATTAATATCATGTTACCTGATAGTGAAAGTAGTATCTTGATGAATCAGATAGAAACTGTAAAAGCTATGGTAGATATTCTTGGTGTAGCAGATACTTTCTTGCAGTTCAATCCTCGGCATCTTGTTTCTGGTGGTGCAGACTTAAAAAAAGGTATTGTATCTTTTACAGCTTCTTTATTGGGTCTACCGACTTCCGTTTCAGATATAGCAGACGTGGAAACCTATATGTCAAAACCCATGGATACTCTTGAAGGGATAATTAAATCTGTTGACGATACCTCGTATGGAGGATTTGGGGGGGGAACTTCTCAAAGTCTATGATTATAGTGGCATGGATGGCGTGATGAACTTTGACATCATAGAAAATGGAGCTTTAGGTGATTTGGTTACAGGAAGTAATCCTATTGTCTCAAAAGATATGATACACAACTTAAAACTAATTTTTCTAAAAAATAAACATTTTATAGAACATAAGACTACTTATCTTTCTAACCTAATAGAAACAATAAAATATTATCATAAATCAGAAAACAAGTCTGTGATTGTTCGTCCTAGTAATAATCATATGACCTCTTTTATAAGTAGCGTAGATGCAAATTTTTACCCTAAATTTAGGGCAAAGCCTACAGGATATAGTCAAGACTCATTTTTAACTAAAAATCC
>CAZXGY010000146.1:0-4104 GCA_964640455.1 uncultured Sulfurovum sp. | reverse complement strand
GGAATACCATCATTATCAAAGTCATCTATCTCTCTATATGCCACCTCAGAAGTATCTCCCACTTGGTTGGCATAGGCAGTTGTAGGGTCGTTAGCGTTTCCATTGGGATCATTAAATGACATAGCAAAACTATCATCAGCTCCATCACTATTGGCATCTGCCAAATCTGCACTCAATGGGGAAAAAGTCAAACCTGACTCTACTTTGTCTAAAATACCGTCATTGTCACTATCTGTATCTAGAAAATCTTTGATACCATCGTTATCTGTATCGACTGGTATATAGTGTGCCCATGCACCCGTGGTGGCATTGATATCATCATGCACATCCCCATCATTACCTACATAAGCAGCAGTACTTTGTGCCTCTATATTGTCAGGGATGCCATCATTATCAGAATCAAGATCCAAATAATTTGCAATACCGTCATTATCCATATCTGTAGATATCAGTGTTTGGGCTAGAATCCATGTCACACCAAAAGGACGGTATTTTGTACCGTTATCTCCAAGCATATTGACTTCGGTTGTCACATCAAAACTCAACTCTTTGAGTGGACTGTTAAAAGTAAATATAGGACCACTTGCATCAGTCGCTTTATTTAATTTTGCATAAGCTGATGAACCATCCCATACAAATTCAGCACCTGGACTTACCGTAACAGAGTCTGGTGCCAATGAAAAGTTACCCACAATGGTTTTCAGGTATGATCTGTTAGTAAACCCTTGGGTGTAAAATTTAAAATTTTTAACAGGCTTTTCCAAGCGAATAGTATAACGTATGGTTTTTGTTTTAATCACACCTTCCTCATAGTCTCCCATAAGTAAAAACTGTTTTTTATTGCCTGATGATTTGTAGTATGTCAAACTTGTTGTTGATGCATGGGAATTATCATTAACTGCTGTACCCACAACACCAGTATCATTTGCTGTAACGGTTATTGTATTTGCATTCATGGTATTTTTGTTGAATATATCTGTCATTGTGTGGGTGCTGTTATCTTCTTGCCAATCACCCCCTAAAAAAGAATTTCCACTGAGTGATCCTTCATCCACATCAAAGATACCATCGTTATCATCATCTTCATCTATTGTATCTAAGACACCATCACCATCGGTATCGGTCACTTCTCTATATGCTACTTCTGTCGTATCACCTATCTCATTTAGAAGTGTGGACTTAGGCAGATTGATAGTTCCATCAGGGTCACTATAGTTTACCTCATTCATATCACCAGTATCTGAAAGTCCACTCTCATAAAAGTCCGAAAGAGTATCATTGTCAGAATCTTGGTCTCTATAGTCTGGCAGTGCATCACCATCTGTGTTTTGGGGAGTACGTAACCCATACGATGCTACACCGTCTGTCCCCACGGCATCACTGACATTGCCATCGTTACCACTATAGGTGCTCGTAGGCTGTGCTTCGATAGCATCAGGTATAAGGTCACCATCACTGTCAAGATCGAGATAATCTGCTAGAATATCACTGTCACTTCGAGGTGCATAAAGCCCATGATCCTCTCCATTGAGAAGCTCTATTGAGTCTGCCAAACCATCCTGATCAGTATCTGTAAAACCATCCACATGCCCATCATTGTCACTGTCCACTCCTCCTGCTTCTACGATATCAGCGATACCATCATTATCACTGTCAAGATCAAGATAATCCTCCACACCATCTCCATCAGTATCTTTATAAACTGAAGAGAAGCTAACACTATCTATCGCATAATACTCACTATTGACACATGCAGTTGTGCCATCGGTCAGGCTCTTTCCCTCTATTGCAGAGACTTCAATACCTATTTGCTGATAGTCTGCAAGTACAGTAGCCAGTGTATTACCCCCAGTGTTCCATCTTTGTTCAGTAAGATCTATGCTTACTTTATGCCATCCGCTATTGGTCATACCATCCACATTGAAGGTAGTCTGCACCATGGTATTCTTGGAAAATATCTGTACATGCTTCATCAAATTGATATCTTGTGTACCGTTCCCATCATAGGTTGCGTTGAGATACCAAAAAGTCAATTTACCTCCCATAGCAGGAGAGAGGTCTCCCTGCTCTGAGCCAGAGGAGACAATGTAAGCTGTACCTGATATATTGTTATCTGCCATGATAGCTGTCCCATCAGGACTCTGCTGCAATATCGTTGGCATAGTACAACCTGCTGTAGTCGTCGCTTCAGAGGTATAGGCTACCTTATCAAATGCCCTCCCCTCCATTATAGCGTTTACACTCCAGTGCTCATTACTAGACTCAAAATCATAGATAAAGGCTTTCTCTATACTGTCAAGAATACCATCATTGTCAGAATCCAAATCCTGTCCATCACTCAAACCATCATTATCAGCATCAACACTCGGTGTTACTATCACATCTTCATCATGTTCTTGTGTACCGTCATCAGTAAAAGTAAGAACATTATTATCCACAAGAACAGATACACTAACTGTATTATTATAAGTACCAGCAGGCACTACATCTGCTTGACCAAGATTAACACTATAGGTAGTCTTTACCGAACCACCAATGGGTATATTCCAATAACTCCCCCATTCCATTGTAGTAAATCCACCAAAGGATTTCGCTGAAGAAACAACAGTACCACCACTATAACTATCTTGCGGATCAACAAAATCCCAGCTAAATCCAGATGGCAAGACATCTTTCATAGCCACTTTTTCAAGATCTATAGTTCCCGTATTGGTGATTTTCACTGTATAAGTAGCTACTCCATACCCATCTGCATCCAAAGTAACACTTGGTGTTGTTGTCTCTTTGTCTACTGTCAAATGTGCCGATGCGAACATTACAACAGGCACAGAAGCAAAAATAGATGCCATTATCATTTTAAGTATTGCATTTCTCATTTTTTTCCTTTGTATTTGAAAGTATCTAGCGACTCAAAGATTTTGAAGCCCCCTACGACGAGTTTGCTCTTTT
The DNA here is from genome assembly GCA_964640455.1 of uncultured Sulfurovum sp. Classification (GTDB taxonomy): domain Bacteria; phylum Campylobacterota; class Campylobacteria; order Campylobacterales; family Sulfurovaceae; genus Sulfurovum. Next base: position 1,155 of record CAZXGY010000146.1, on the reverse strand, counting down.
CAATACTATTGAGTATGCTACTATACCACAAAAATGTCAAAGATGTCATACAGTAATAAAATTACCTTATTATTACCTACAAAAAAGTGTACATTAATTATAGAGGGGAAGAATTTATCACATCAGCTAGAAGATTGATTCAAATAAAAGGGTGTCGAAAATGTATAGTGTGAAAAGATAACTAAACATAAAAGATTTGGAACTTGTTGTAGTTGCAAAGAAATCAATATGCTATTTTATAACGTCTTTTACTCTTCAACATGTAAAGCATATCCCATTTTACTAAAGGAAAGTAGAGGTAAATCTGGTAATTGTTTACGAAGAGAATAAATTAAAGTACGTAGTGCAGAATCTGCGATATTGTCATCTTCCCAGATTCGACTAATCAATACATCATAGTGTACAGTATGGTTAATATTTTCTACTAAAATACTTAATAATTTAGTTTGCTTTCTATTTAATTTAACCTCTGTATGATTATCATACAGTTTAGATAACTTCTGTGAATATTTATACTTTTTATTAATAATAATATCATCTAGGTCTATATCTCTTTTTTTCTTCATATCATATGTTTTACTATGTGTCAAATAACGTTTATATGCTATTTGTAGTGTCACTGCAATATCTTTACTTGAAAAAGGTTTTCCTATAAACCCATAAGGAGCTAATTCTAAAATCTCTTCAAATGTATCATCATCATTGTGTGCAGTTATAAATACAATAGGTAATGTTTTTTCTCTTAAAATATGTCTTGCTAACTGAATACCATCCATCGCACCTTTAATATTTATATCTAACAATAACAAATCACACTTTATATCTTTTAACGCTTCTATCGTTTCTAATCCATTATCAAAACATCCTGTGACATTGACATCAAACTGTTTAAATATATCTTGTAAATAACGTTGTGTAATAATTTCATCTTCAACAATAACAATATTTGGAGGTAAAATCATTAGTTAGGCTCCTCTAGATTAAAATGTATTTTAATAAGTGTACCTTCACTTTTCTTAATAGTTAGGCTACTGTTTAAAAGCGTAGATGCTAAATCTTTAATAAGGGTCATCCCTAATGACTTATAGGTCTTAGATGAATCAAACCCTTTCCCATTATCATGTATACTAAAAATACAACGTGTACCTATATGAT
>CAZXGY010000145.1:0-4111 GCA_964640455.1 uncultured Sulfurovum sp. | reverse complement strand
GTAACGAGGATACTATAGTTGGGTGTATTATGGCAGGACATGATGGTAGAAGAGGGTATTTACAACATTTGGCAGTAGATTCTCTCTATAGACAAAAAGGTATTGCTCGTAAACTAGTTAATAAGACAATATCAGAGTTAGCATTAATATCTATCAATAAATCTCATATATTTATACTAAAAGACAATGATAAGGCTAGAGTTTTTTGGGAAAAACTAGGTTGGAAAAAACGAGATGATATTGATATGTATTCTTTTATTGGTGCAGCTGATATTAATGGGACGACTATAGATATCAATAATGGGTCGTACATGCGATGAAAGAATATTTACAAGCTACAGAAATAATTGACTATGAAAATAAAGAGGTCTATGCACTTGCTATGGAATTATCTAAAACATGTAAGAGTGATGTGAAAATTGCTAAAAACTGTTTTGAGTATGTACGAGACAATATACAACACTCAGGAGACTATAAAGCTGAGATAATAACCTATAGAGCTTCTGCTGTACTCAAACATAAAACAGGTTGGTGTTATGCAAAGAGTCATTTGTTAGCAGCACTTTTACGATCAAATAACATCCCTACAGGTTTTGGCTATCAAAGGTTAAGTTGTTCGGAATATATAGAAGACGTATATTGTCTACATGGACTAAATTACATCTACCTCAAAGAGTTTGGCTGGTATAGAGTAGACGCTAGAGGCAATAAAGAGGGAGTAGATGCACAGTTTACGCCTCCCTATGAGAAATTGGCATTTGAACTAGGAGAGAGTGAGTTTGATTTGGATAAAAATTTTATAGAGCCTTTAGATGTAATTATTGATACTTTAAAAAAGAATACTTCTTATCAAAAAATGATAGAAAATTTTCCAGATATAAAAGGAGATTGAATGTATGAAACACAATACTTCAAAGTAAACTACTTAGAAAATGAAAATGCCATTCTATGTGAGCCAAAACAGTTTTGTAAAGGTGATGACTACCGAAATCCATTTAGATATGGAGCAGAGCTTATAGAAAAGTATAAGCCTACTACATGGATAACTGATACCACTCATGGGTTTGAAAATGAAGAAGCAGATACCGTATGGCTTTTAGAAGAGTTTGTACCAAAGATGATAGAGAGTTCTGTTGAGAAGATTATTTTTATTATTAAAAATGATAGCCCTTTGATGGATGAGATAGTGGGGCAGAAAAAGACTCTTGACGTATTTTTTGAGGTGGAGTTGGTGGAGAAGATGTTGTGAGTCAAATCGTTTTACTTAGACATGCAAGAGTGAAGATAGGTATACCTACTATCTATAGTAGCCAGATGAAAGAATTTATCGAAGTATACAATCAAGCACCTGTTGAATTTGATGATGTAAATGATGCATTAAAAAGTATTATAAATAGTGCAGATATTGTACTCTCAAGTGAGCTTAGTAGAACAAAAGAGACATTAAAATATCTAGGAAAAGAAGCACAGCATAGTGATACTATTTTTAATGAAGCAGAACTTCCTTATGCAAATGGAAAAATAGTAAAACTACCTGCAACTGTATGGGCAGTACTATTTAGGATTATGTGGATTTTTGGATATTCAAAACAGAGTGAATCTTACAAAGAAGCAAAAGCACGTGCTAAATTATCTGCTGATAAATTGATTGTTTATGCTAAAGCAGATAAAAGTGTTCTACTTGTAGGGCATGGAGTGATGAATAAAATAATAAGTAAAGAACTGATGCATAGTGGAGTTACTTTAGTGAAAAAAACGGGTAATGGTAATTTAGGATATACTGTATTTCAAGTGGATAAAAATATAGAATGTTAAAAATCTCACTAATGCTATTCTTCATAGTCTCAGTCATCTTCTCCACCATTTACACCCCACAAGCCATACTCCCTACACTTAAAGACGTATTTAATATCTCTATAAGCCAGACAAATCTGCTACTTTCTAGTATGCTCTTTGTTTTGATGGTGACTACACCTCTGTATGCACCTCTAGCTAGACGTTATGAGAAGAAAAAGATTATGATGGTAGCTATCTTTTTTCTTTTTATAGCAGTACTTCTTTCTGCTTTCGCTACGAATTATTATTGGTTACTATTAAGTAGGGTGATACAGGGTATCTTCATCCCTGGAATCACAGCCATTATGCTCTCTTATGTTCAAGAGATATACCCAAAAGAACATAGAGGTTTAGGTATGGGTATCTACATGGCTGCTACTGGGTTTGGAGCAGTTGTTGGTAGATTATTGGCTGGGTGGATTACGTATCTTTACTCATGGAGAGAAGCATTTGGGATTTTCGCATTTTTCCTTTTAGTAGCTATGCTGGCTATGGCTTGGGGATTACCTAAAACAAAACTAGATAAGAACAGTAAAACCAAAGTTCAAACCAATGCATTATATGGTTATTTGGCTAATACTCAAATATTTTCTATATTGCTCATACCTATGGTAGTTTTTTTTACTTTTATGGCTGTAACAACTTTTGTAACATATCATTTAACCCAAGCACCATTTTTGCTTAATCCCAGTCAATTAGGTAACCTTTTTCTCATACTTCTTTTGGCTGTCATAGTAAGCCCTATAGCAGGTAAATATTCTGATAAAGTAGGAAGAGTAAAGATACTCTCTTTTGGTCTATCCTTTTTACTTATTGGGGTTTTATTGACTTTGAGTAATGCACTCTTTTGGATTGTCATTGGAATAGGATTTGTGACTGTTGGTATGTTTACGGTGCAGTCAGTTACACCTACCTATCTAGGTGACCTTGTACCTAACGATAGAGCAACAGTTGCAGTACTTTATCAGAGCCTTTTCTACTTGGGTGGAGCGTTAGGTACGATTGTACCTGCTTGGGCTTGGGAGTATGTGGATTATAAAGGAGTAGTAATACTTTGCTTGATACTCATCGTTTTAGGGAGTAGCCCTTTGATGTATCATTTTTTTAAAAACAAGGAAAAGAATGCACAATAAAAAACCGATAGATATAATAGAGCTTTTTAAAGAAAAGTTAGGCGACAAGATAGATGATTTTGTGTTGCCACCTCCTAGTTTTACTATTATGGGGTGTGAGATTATAGAGTATGATGAAAAGAGTAGCTCTCTTGTCATGAGATTACCTGTACTTAAGCAGTGGACAAATGCCTATGGCACGATGCAAGGCGGCATGATAGACGCAGCCATAGACAACGCATCTGGACCTCTTAGTCTACTCGTTGCCCCTGCCAATATGACACGCACCATTGAGACAAAACTCATTAAGGCTATTACTATGGATGTAGACTTTATTTATGCAAAAGCACATCTAGTAGAAGAGAGAAAAAGACGGCTTACTTTTAATGTAGTTGTTGAGGACAAAAAGGGCATTGTTTACGCTACATCTAGGGTGGTAAATTTTATGGTTTGAGTTGGTGGATTTGACAAACCCTCAAAAAAAGACTACACTTCTAACACTAAAACAAAGGAGAGCAAAATGAAACAAACATCATTTACTACATATTTTAACACAAGAAGTGTTGCTCTTCTGCTTACTTTTTCTCTGCTTAGTCTCTAAGTAGCTTACACATATTTTATAGATTCCTTGATTGGATGACCAGCGAAACTTGCTTATGTAGGTGTGACCATGTCACACGTCTTGAGGCTATTTGGATAACCATCTAAATTGCCTTATATTCTGTATTGGGATTTGACGTGCAATATGATCGCACCTATGGAGAAATGATCTATATATTAAAGAGAAAATAACATGAAAAAAACAGAAGAAACAAACCATTGGAACCCAAAAAACTACAACAAACATACAGGCTTTGTGTCTGCGTTAGCATTGCCTGTGGTAGATTTGTTAGCACCCAAAAAAGATGAGAACATTTTAGATGTAGGCTGTGGTGATGGTACTTTGGCAGTTGAAATAGAAGATAGAGGAGCAAAAGTCATAGGGGTAGATATGAGTATAGAGATGATAGACTCTACAAAAGCCAAAGGTATAGAAGCCTATGTGGGTTCTGTGACTGACTTGCATTATGAAGATGAATTTGATGCAGTCTTTTCGAATGCTACTTTGCATTGGGTATTAGATGCTAGAACAGCTGTACAAAACATAGCTAAAGTACTTAAAA
>CAZXGY010000144.1:0-4129 GCA_964640455.1 uncultured Sulfurovum sp. | reverse complement strand
GAAAAGATATGTCAAAAGTAGTAAAAGTGATAGAAGTACTCGCACAGTCAGAAAAATCGTGGGAAGATGCAACTCAAAGTGCTGTAAAGGCAGCAAGCAAAAGCATTAAAAGTATCAAAAGTATTAACATTACCAATATGTCTGCAAAAGTAGATGGTGACAAAATAGTTAAATACCGTATCAATGCAAAGATTTCTTTCCTCATAAAGTAATCTATACATACATCTTCTTGAGTGTGGGCAAATACCCACACAAATACGCTATAATTCCAACATGAATCACATTAAAACTTACGCATATAACCATACCCCTTTAGACTTTGATTTTAAGCAGACTGTTGAACGCTTTTTTGTAGAAGAGATACCTCTTTACAGCTTCTCTAACTCTGGTAACTACCTCATACTCAAAATAAAAAAGACAGAGATGAGTACATGGAAGCTCATCACGGTTCTTGCCAAAGCTACAGGACTAGCTGAACGTGACATAGGCTATGCAGGGCTTAAAGACAAGAATGCTACTACCATACAGTACATTTCCATCCCCAAGCAAGCAGAAAGAGAACTTAACAAAAATCTCACCACAGAGAAGATAGAGATACTCGAACGCACCTACAACAAAGCACACATCAAGGTAGGACACTTAAAAGGAAACAGCTTTTCCATAGTCCTCCATGATATCGATGCTAAGGATGCAAAGTTTTTCAGTACCACAGCAAAAAAGATGCAAAAAGAAGGTATACCAAACTACTACGGCTACCAACGCTTCGGTGAAGACAGCCGTTCGTACCTCCAAGGTAAAGAGATAGCCCACTCTGGTAAACGTCTTAAAGGAAGTAAAGAGAAACTCCTAGTCTCAGCCTACCAAAGCCACCTCTATAACAAATGGCTAGCCCTCCGTGTCAAGCTCTCAACTGTCATCACGTCTAACAATGCTCCTCAAGCTGCTAAGAAACTACAGTACCCAGAAGAGCTTGTCAAAGTCTTAGCCAAACAGCCTCACTTCTTTAAGCTCTTTTTAGGGGATGTCATCATGCCTTACCCGTATGGGAAACTAGGCTACGTCAAAGACATGCACCAATCAGCCGAAGCTTTCAACCAAAAGAAAGTAAGCCCAACAGGACTACTTTGTGGTGCTAACGTAGAACGTGCAAAGTCTGATGCTTATTATTTAGAAGAACCATACGATGATACAGAGTTGAATGCCTTAAAAGGAGATAGACGTTTTGCATGGATATGGCCAAAAGAGGTAGAGACAGAGTACAACCCAGACAGCAAAAAGCTTACAGTGGAGTTCTACCTACCTAAAGGCTCTTATGCTACTACATTTTTGGAGGAAGTTGGGAAGTTTTCTTTAAAAGAAGTGATAAAAAAAGAAGAGAAGAAGTAACTACTTCTCTTCTGTCTCTTTTTTAGGGATAAACTTACCACATCCCTTACTATCTGTACCACCAAAGCTTTTTACTTCTCTAGCTGTGCCATTTTCATAAATCACTGTTCTTTCACATTTTGGTGCATCGACACACACATCATTACTACATCCTACATCTTCAGGTACAGACATATAAATTCCTTATAGTTTAAATTTGTTCAGATTATACATAAAGAAGATTAATCTTTATTTACGTCCTCTGCCTCTTTTATTATTCTTACTTTTTTTATCATCTTTAGGCTTGGCTGCATCATACACTTTAAAGCCATCACGCTTGGTTGTCTTACGCTTTTTAGTACTAGAAAAAGTTGTTGATTTCTTCTTTTTCTTACCGAAGGCTCCGTCTGCTGCTTTATGCTCTTTTGGGTTCTTACGTGCACCTTTTTGTGTGACTATAACTGTAGGAGCATAGCCCTCTAATTTCTCTTGAGGTATGGCTTTACCCATGAGCTTCTCTACATCTTTAAGTGCTACCATCTCTAGTGACGATATAAGCGTAATAGCCAAGCCTTTAGCCCCTGCTCTACCCGTACGTCCTATGCGGTGTATGTAGTCGCCTGTGACGTGTGGTATGTCGTAGTTCATGACGACTGCTAGGTTAGGTATGTCTAAGCCACGTGCAGCGATGTCTGTAGCTACGAGTACACGTATCTTAGCCTCTTTAAAGCCTTCTAAGGCACGGCTACGTTCTCCTGAGCTTTTACCCCCATGTATAACAGCTGTTTTAAGCCCAGAGAGGTTAAGCTCTTTAGCTACCTCGTCTGCTACTTCTTTCTTACGTACAAAGACTAAGACATGTTGGTAGTTTCGTGAGCCTATAAGGTAAGAGAGTAGTTCAGTCTTCTTCTCTTTCTCTACAGGGTACACCACTTGGGTAACTGAGCTTGCCGAAGTCCCCATACTATCTACTTCTATAAGCTTAGGCTTACTCAGTATCTGGTCTGCCAATCGCTTGACTGAACCTGTAAGTGTCGCAGAGATAAGTACATTTTGACGACGCTCTGGTAAAAAAGTAAGTATCTTACTCACTTCATGTACAAAGCCCATATCGAGAATGGTATCTGCTTCATCTAGCACGAGGTAGTCCACAGAGTCTAAGTTCACATTTTTTTGATTGATATGCTCCAACAATCTCCCAGAAGTAGCCACGATGATGTCTACCCCAGCTTTAAGTCTGTTAGCCTGAGAAGTAAGATTCGCCCCACCAAAAAGGACTATGCTCTTTAAAGGTAAGTACTTACCATAAGCCTCCACAGAAGCCTCTACTTGTTTAGCTAGCTCACGTGTAGGCACGATGATGACTGCTTTAGGGTAATGCTGCCCCTCTACAAAGTTACGAGAAAGCTCTTGGAGTATAGGAAGCGTAAACCCAGCTGTCTTTCCCGTACCTGTCTGAGCCCCTGCCATAATGTCACGACGTGTAAACATCACAGGTATGAGTGCCTTTTGTATAGGTGTAGCAGACTCATAGCCTTTATCTTTAAGGGCTTGGAGTATCTTCTCATCTAGTCCTAAAGTTGCTAGTGATGTGTTATTTTCTTGTTGTTCTCTACTCATATATATCTTTTCTTCTTCCAATTTTAAGTACCAACAGCACTAATTTGCCATTGTCTATTTCAAATACTGCTCGTATACGTCTAGCTATGACAAACCTATAGTGCTTATAGTCTGTACCTTTTAGTTCGGTCACCTTTTTACTCGTTTTCAAAGCATCAAAGTTTTCTGACAAGTATCTAAGTTTTTTAGATATGAGCTGTTGCTCTGCATGGTTAAACTTTTTGAGACTTGCTATAGCCGTATCTGTTAATTTGAGTTTATGCACTACTCTAACCCAAGCTCTTTAAATACATTATCTGCATCATACACTTTCTCTTTACCCAAAGCCACTGCCTCAGATATGCTCTGAGCAGTCATACTGTCGGTATGGTCAAAGTAGAAATCTAAGGCACGTTCTATAAGTTCTTTTTGTGTTATGTCTAAGGTTTTAGAAAGTGATTCTAACTCATCAGCCACTACACTATCAAATGAAATAAGTTTTTTAACTATTGACATTGTATATCCTTTTGTATATCTATATGGATATTATAGCAGGTATTTATATTTTTGTATAGAGGGATTATCATATCTAATCAATAAATGGTCGGATGAAGCCAACCCTACGGATGTGTACTATTGTAGGGTTGGCTTCAGCCGACCATTAACTTTATTTGAAAATAAATAATTATTTTTGATATACTACTACTATGAAAAATACAAAAATAGTGGGACGTTTTGTTCCTCTAATAAATAGTTATATCTAAAGAAGGAAAAATATGACATCAAATATCAAAATTATTTTATCAATATTATTCTCTCTTCTTTTGATTCCAATTTTATTTTATATTGGATTTTTTGTTACATGGGGAAGAAGCTTAACAGTAGGAACACTGCTTACAATAGCAATTATAATCCCACTAGCACTATTTATCTTAAATACCTACAAAACATCCAAGATGCAGAATAGGAAAAAAGAAGATAGTTTACTTACTTTTATTCTAAAGAATCTACTAATAATGTTTGCAATAATAATATTTATACCTGTTCTAATCTTAATCATCATACAATGATTATCTGGTAAATGAACATTTCTAACTGCTTCCCACACTAAGAGACTGTGAAAGAACCCAAATATTCACCAGTTTCAAACACCTAAAACTGTATA
>CAZXGY010000143.1:2457-4167 GCA_964640455.1 uncultured Sulfurovum sp. | reverse complement strand
CCTAAGTAAATCCAAGGAAGCTCTAAAATATTTGCAAGTTTTATCTGATAAAGTAGTGAGTAGGTACCTAAAGATAAACGGGCATAGTCAGGGTCGTAGTAGAAGTAGATAGAGCTAATGCCATCATCGAGTATATCGATGAGGTCAACACCTACAAGTTTGTCATCTACAATGTAGAGTACTTCTTTACCAAAATCATGTGCCCCATCTACAAAATTTTCATGGTACTCACGTTGGCTGATACTTCGGTGTGTCCAATTATCTGTTTGGCTTTTGAATGCATGGTATTTGTTGTAAAGAGCAATGTGTGCCTGTGTAAGGCTTGGCTCTTGCACGATGATTTTAGTCTCACTATTACGATTGATAGCTTTACGCTGTGACTTGGTAAATTTGTAGTCACTCACATCTATACGAATGCTTTTACATTCATTACAGCCATTACAAATAGGGTGGAAAAAGTACTTTCCAAAACGTCTCCAACCACGTGCTATGACAGCAGTAGCAAACTCTTTAGATGCCGAGGCAACATATTTGTAGTTCATACGCACTTTATTGCCTGAGATATAGGCACAATCATAATCAATCATTGAAAAGTCTGTAGATGGAGGGTTTAATAAGTCTAGTTCTTCGTTCATAACCGCGATTATAGCGAAGTTAGTGTAATAAAACTACTTAATTTTGTGGTGAAACTTCTTTCATTATCTTAAACCAACTCCTATTAAATACTTTTTGTATATAAGCTTCATGATGAGGAACTAAACAGCCTGCACAGTTTTGATGTATGGCAGCATCTCCGATGTATTGACTACCATCTTTAGAGTCTATGTTACAAGTAGAGTAGAGGGTCTTCTCTTCAATTTGTTTAAAACCTTTATCATCAAACCTAAAGTTAGGACAGGCACAGAGATAGCAGTTTAGCTCTTTCATGTCATGGCATTTTTTATTGTCTTTATATAGGGGGCAGAAATCAGGCTCTTTTTCTACCATGTTTTCAAACTTAAAGTAGGTTATGACTTCTTCATCACTAAGCTTAGTAAGTTTGTCCATGATGGCTTTATGCTTTTCTCCGTGTGTTTGAAACCATGAGCTATATGACATTGTCTACCCTTATATGTTCGAGATAGGCTATGGTGTTTTTGGCATAGCCTAGTATTGCCATCATTTTTTGAAGTGTACCACCATGAGAGCAGATGAGTATCTCTTTATCTACAGGTAATGCTTCTAAAAAGTCTTTAATACGTGCTTCAAATGTCTCTTGAGACTCATCACAAATATACGTATGCCATGACTCTTTTTGTTCAATGTAGCTAGATTTATAGGAGTCTAGTTTCTCTATCTCATTGAAATTTAGTCCTTCTATCTCTGCGTTGAAACGCACTTCTCGTAGGCGTTCATCTGTGATGTACTCTTCTATGCCCATCATCTCTAAGGTCTGTTGACAGCGTACTAGGTCTGAAGAGTATATGATGTCAAACTTTTGTTGGGTAAGTAGAGCTACTTTTTGTGCATCAAAGAGTGCTGGCTCTATGTCTAAGTCTGTCCATCCGTTGTAACGGTGTTCATTTTCTTTGGGCAATGCTGCGTGACGTAAGAGGGTTAGAGCCATAGAGCTGCTCCTAGTATGAAAAGGAGTATCTCTGTACTCTCTAGTGTTGTTCCTAGTACATCACCGTTGATGAAGCCTAGTTTACGTTTTAGTTGGTTGGCAAG
>CAZXGY010000143.1:0-2357 GCA_964640455.1 uncultured Sulfurovum sp. | reverse complement strand
ACACCCATCGCACCCACAGTTGGCTCTTTGATAATCTCATAGGCATCTTTGCCAGAGTGAGCAGCATAGAGGGCATCTGCCACATCCATAATGGCTTCTGTATGTAAAAAACCATAGAGCATCATGTAGGCAACTGCTGCAACGATGGCAGCTAACCACTCAAGTGACTCTAGTAGGGTAAATATGCCTAGACTAATGCTACCTAAGACTAATCCTCCAAGTGGAAGAAAAAAGAGCATAGAGGCCAATACTGTAGGTGTAGTAAGATCATCTGTTTTGGCAAAGCGTACTGGTAGTATGCTAAAGTATGAAAACATAAACTTTAGCCCTAAATAGTGCTCTCTCAAAGTACTGCTCCTATACCTAAAAAGATAATGATAAATATATCTAACTTTGGCTGTAAAGTTAGTGCATTTTTTATATCATCTGTCATTATCTGCTCTCTACCTTCACCGAAGTAGGGTTTTGATTTCATTTTTCCAAAGTAAGAAGTGTCTCCACCTAGTTTGATGCCAAGACTCAAAGCCATAGCAGAGATGGGGTAGCCTGCATTTGGGCTTTCGTGTAGTTTGCCAAATTTCCATATTTCCTTGTAGGGTGTGGTTTCCACTGCACCTTTAGACAAAAAGAATATCAACAATGCGGTAATCCTCGCAGGGATATAATTGACAATATCATCTAACCTGGCAGAAAACTTCCCAAACTTCTCATACCGCTCATTTCTATACCCCACCATAGAGTCAAGTGTATTGATAGCTTTATACACAAACGCACCCCATAGACCAAAAAGTAGTAAGTAAAAGAGTGGGGCTATCACACCATCACTAATGTTTTCCGCATACGTTTCTATGGCTGCTTTGTTGATGTCTGACTTACTTAGTGACTCAGTGTCACGACTTACAAGGTATTTGATGTTTTGGGGATGTTCTATGATATCCTTAACTGAATCATAGAGCATCTTAGATGCAATGGTAGTGGAGGCAAGTATACCAGATAAGATAATCTGTAGGTCGGGGTGTCCTCTCCCCGACAATAAGTATGTAAATCCATAAGAAAGTAAAAATACAATCCCCACCAAAGAAACGGTAAGCCAAACCCCTCGAAACACAGAATCTTTATAAAAGAGTTTTTCAAACCACTTAATATAGTCTCCCATCAATACCACAGGGTGACGTACGAAACGAAACTCACCGACAAAACGGTCAATGAGATAAGCAATGAGAGTAATAGAAAATGTCATTAAGGCTTTGTGTTTATAACGTTTGTCTTATCTATGAGTGTTGCATGGTTTGAAGAGGCAGAAGAAGGTGAGAGCTGATGAAGATATGCTGATTCTATATAGCGTTTTTCAGACTCTAAATCTTTGATAGATTGCTCTAGCGTTCTAATCTCACGTTCCATAGGCTCCATGAGAAGTAGTATATTTTGCTTTTGTAGCTCATGTTCAAGTAGCAATAGTTCAACATCTTCTATCTCAAAAGCTAAGTTTTTGAGGGTTTTATTTCTAGCTTTGAGTATCTGTTCACGCTCTTTTGTTGAGTGCTCCAGTTGGCTAAGTTCACTCTCTAGTGCAGTAATCACGAGAGATTTTTGAGTCCACTCTTCAGTAAGTCTCTCTAATAGACGTAGTGTATAGTCAATATCTTTTTGATAGGTCTCTAGCGTAGCAGCATGGGGCTCTTTCTCTTTAATAAGTACAGCAAGACGGCTCTGTAATTTTTCTATTTTATGTGTATAGGTATGGAGTTCATCGGCATAAGAGCTGATGTTCTCTTTATAGAGTCTATCTAGTGTACTTAGTGCCATAGTCACTTCTGCTTTCACCTGATTAGAAGTATTACTTTTTTTGGTGGAGGTTTTTTGTACAACAACGGGTGTATGTGATGTAGATGAATTTGCCATGTAATCTCCTATGAATGTGAAGTGTTTTGGCGTTTTTTCTGAAGTGCCTCTATTTTTGCAACGACTTGGTTTTTGGTTCCCTCTTGGATGTTACGTTCAAGGTCTGCAATCGTATGTTGTAGGGTGAGTATCTCTTTTTCTACCTCTTTATCTTTTTTAAGTGATGCTGTTTCGTTTTCTCTTTCTTGCTTTTCAAAGGTAGCTATGTTTGCATCTTTTTCTTCGAGAAGTTTCTGCTTTTTATCACACTTATGGATAAAGAATGCATAGGTAACAATGAGAGCTAAAAGTAAAAAAAGCATGATGAGGTAGATAGATGAACTATGAATCGTTACTTCAGCTGTATTTTTTGCATGGAGCGTATGGATACTAAGTAGTGTAAATAGTAGGTATTTCATAAGTATGCCTTGTGAGGTAATATATGGAGATATCATAGCCTAATCATGGTTATTGAG
>CAZXGY010000142.1:0-4188 GCA_964640455.1 uncultured Sulfurovum sp. | reverse complement strand
ACGAAGATAATACTCACCACTAGGATAAGTCCTTTTTTCAGTCAAACCTGCGATATGATAAAGAAAGTTATCTTCAGATTCTTCTAAATCTAACTTTACTTTTTTATAGCTATCGGGGTAGTTTTTATACGTACTTGGCTGGTCTTCCCATGCCAACTGGTTGGGGTTAGTTCTTATGGAGTTGTAGGAGTGTTTAGTTGCTGAATGATACCAAAACATTATGTAAACATCTCGCTATGTTTGTCTTTAAGCATTTCAATTTTCTCACATGCTTCTTTAAATAAGTTATAGTGTTCTATCTCTTCCACACATAAGTGTTTATGACGTTCATATGAAGCAATAACTTTTTGTGCTTTGTCTTTTACATTAGCCCTATTGCGTTTAATATGCTCAAATGCTATAGCCCCATTGATAAGCCCTTTTGCCAAGTTAGCCAAGGGATGTTTCTTTAAACGTAGTGGATGCCATGCCTCTTCCAAAACTTCATGGGCTTCAAAATACTCCTCTGCCTCTAAAAGTTTTAGGTACGCTTTTAGGGCACCTTCTAAGTCATCATTCATGGTGAGCATTATTTGACTGCCTTTTCTATTTGTTCTATGAGCTTTGTGATATTTTTATCATGAGCAAAACACATCGTGGTTTTACATGCAAGATACTCATCACTCTCTTGGACTCTACTTAAAAGGAAAGGGTACTTCACTTTATCTAACAAAGATTTGGCAATAAGTAACTTTTCCTTTTTCCCATGAATAATAATATCTCCCTTTTTCAAACGTAAAAAAGTATGGACTAACTTAGGTGCAAAAGCAGGATTTGTCTCAAGTACTGCTCCACTATGGATTATGGTTTCTTTTACAATAGCGTTATATTTTAGCACTTCTGTTAAAGCACTCATGCGGACTAAATCTTCTAACATCATAGACAATGCAGAACTGTAATACCTATCATCAAAGTCTGCATGTGCCTCTAACCCATCATTACTCAAATACCATTGTTTATTTCTATAGAACTTATGCAGTGCTTCATCTGTTAATTTTTGTGCCAAGGAGAGGTACGATGGTCTATGTGTCCTCTCATATCCAGATATCAATGCATCTACCAAAAAAGCATAATCTTCAAGCAGTGCTTTTTGTGTAGGTATATTACCGATGAGTGTTTGATGGTAAAGTATCTCTTTAGCACGCATAAGTGTAAGTAAAGCATCTAGTCTCTTTTGTGCTAGAGTAAGATACTTTTTATCTATTTTAGACACTTCAAAAAGTGCTTTTATCATCATGGCATTCCACGCTGTATTTATCTTTTTGTCTACAAAAGGAAAAGTACGTTTATCACTTAATGCTCTTAAATAGGTTTTTAACTCCTCTAGCCTTCTAGGTACTTCATCATTTGTTATATGCGTATGTGAATATTCTCCATCTATATTACCATCTTCTTCTATGCCCATGTAGGCTAAAGTATCTTCTATCTCTTTAGGCTTCCACCCCTGCTTTTCAAGTATACTTTCTATCTTGTCATAGGCATAAATAAAATACCCACCCTCTTCTCCACCTGAGTCTGCATCACTTGCTGAAAAATAGACACCTTCTTGCCTATAGTTTTTTTCCATTTGGGTGATGGTTTCATCTACTACTTTTTTGTAAAGTTTGTCTCCTGTCATTTCATAAAGTTTTACATAAACGGTAATAAGTTCTGCATTGGTATAAAGCATCTTTTCAAAATGGGGTATCTGCCATGCCTTATCTGTTGTATAACGAAAAAACCCACCTCCGACTTGATCATAAATACCACGTTGTGCCATTTTTCTAAGGGTAAGTTCTGCCATATTAAATGCTTGTTTATTGGCACTGAGTTGATAGATATCTAACAATAGTGCTAACTTAGAAGCTTCAGGAAATTTAGGCTGCTTAGCAAAACCTCCATGTACACTGTCAAATTGTTTTGCAATGTCGGCTACTACCTTATCCATTATCTTGACATCCAACTTTACTTTGAGCATGGCATTATTGGTAGTTTTTTTATACTTTTCTATGGCTTGAGTAAATGCTTCATTTTGTTTTTGTAACTTAACAAAAGAAGGCAACAAATTAATTAGCCCTTTAGACCCATAGCCCTCTTCTCTAGGAATATATGTTCCCATAAAAAATACTTCCCTCTTCGGTGAGAGAAAGACACTCAGAGGCCAACCTCCCCTCTCTCCATAAACACGCATATAAAGTGCTTGATACTTTTTATCTATCTGAGAGTACTCCTCTCTGTCTACTTTGATAGAAATAAAATTTTCATTAAGTATCTTTGCCAATTCCACATCTATAAAACTCTCTTCTTCCATTACATGACACCAGTGACAAGTACTGTAACCAATAGAGAGAAAAATAAGTTTGTTCTCTTTTTTTGCCTTAGTAAAGGCTTCCTCTCCCCAAGGGTACCAATTGACAGGATTATGTGCATGTTGCTGTAAATAAGGGGAGTGTTCTTTTGTAAGCGTATTCGTGTAGTTATGTTCAGACCATAAAGTACTCCAAAGTAGCGTAAATAATAGTATGTATCTAAGGTTTGGCATTTGTACTCTTTTGTGTATAATAAACCTAGTATACCACAAGGAGTAATCATATGTTGGGCATGAGTAAAAAAGACAGACATAACATTCAGACAAAAATAGAAAACGATATTCTTCTTCTCAAAGAACAAATTATAGACTTAGAAGAAAAAGTAAAACCTATCTCTCCAGACTGTGGACTTGGACGACTCACCAGGC
Source organism: uncultured Sulfurovum sp. (assembly GCA_964640455.1). GTDB lineage: Bacteria > Campylobacterota > Campylobacteria > Campylobacterales > Sulfurovaceae > Sulfurovum. The sequence continues at coordinate 1,433 of CAZXGY010000142.1, read as the reverse complement.
TAGAAGCCATGGGCGAGCAACATGTTAACAACAAAGTACTGGATGAATCACGTATTAGACGTACACGACTAAACAATGCTCTCCAACGCATAGACAATCCTATGTTTGGTATTTGTATTGAGTGTGAAGAGGAGATAGGGGTAGGACGTATGTCTGTACGTCCTGAGAGTGTTCGTTGTGTGGAGTGTGCAAATTAAAGAGTTATTTAAATAACGGTATTAGAGCAAAGCTCCACTACCTACGTTAACACTAAGTTTTCTTCAGCAGAAAGCTCAAGAAACTAGTTTCTTTTATAAACTTTCTATATTCCCTACAACCTTACCTATAATGGTTACTTCATCAGCACTTATTGCTTGTGGAGGGTAAATACTGTTATCTGAAATAAGCTCTATCATACCATCTGCACGTTGATGTATACGCTTAATAAAGAGTCCACCTGTTGTAGATGCTATGAAAATACCATTTTTATTAATGTTTGTTTGTGTTCTGTCTACAAAGACTATGCTTCCATCTTGAAGTGTTGGTTCCATCGATTCACCATCTACATGTATGGCTTCTAGTTCAGTGTTACCCAACCCAACCATATTATGCATAATCTTTTCATCTATACTAATAGTCTCATAGTTTTCATCAAAAACCTCTGCACCCCCACCAGCACTTGCACGTATATCAGAAAAATAACGTACTTGAAAAAACTTCTCTGTCTCTTCTTTGAGCATATCTACAGCTTGGTCAAAAAAGAGCCAATTTACCGATATTTTCTTTAAAGCACAAAATTCCAATATCTCTTCATAAGGAATAGAATTTCTTTTTTTCATAGAGGCAAAAGTCCCTTGAGGAATATTAAGTGCTTCTGCTACATGTTTATCAAATACTTTTTTGTTTATACTACTTTCTGAAAGTACATCTTTCAATTTATCTACAATATCATTCAAATTCATCATATTTTGTCCTTTAAAACATATATATAGGTAATAATATACTAATTTTTCTTAAAAATATGTCAATTTGCAATATTTTTGCATATTTTTTAGTATTTAATATACAATTTGACATATTTAAACTTAAAGGATTTAAAATGAGTTATTCACAAAACAAAGAATTATTAAGTTACGCGATTAAAATGGGATGTAAAACAGCAGCAGAGTTTGCAATGTTTCTAAGAGCAAGAGAATCTATTCTTGCTCTTTAAGAAGTTATTAAAAAAGTAAAACCGTTACTTCATCACCAATCTCTTTAGAAGTATCATCTTCTGATGTGACAAGCAATGCAACATTACCAAGCATATTGGTGAGAATAGCAGAGGAACCAACTTTTTTGTCTTTGAAATCAACATAGTATTCACCTTGTATAAGTGCAATATTACATGCGGTAAACTCTGCTTTTTTAGCACGTTTAACAAACGGCTCTTTGAGTTTGGCTTTTACTTTATG
>CAZXGY010000141.1:0-4205 GCA_964640455.1 uncultured Sulfurovum sp. | reverse complement strand
ATGATAAAGTTTCGTATAGGGAAGTATGTGGGGCGTGTGATTTCAGATGGCTATGTGACTTTTTTGTACTATGTGCAGTTTACGTATAACTGGCCTGACTTTATAGAGTTTGCATTGAATGAACATACTAAATATGAAGTTACTAATGGGCATAGTGAAGATAGAGAATGGAATTACTATAAAAAATTACTCTATCCGACTGCAAGAGAGTGGCAACTCATCCAAAATCATAAAGTCTGTGATAACCTAAAAGAACAAGGTGACAGCCTGCATCTTGCACGTGCAATAGAACATAAAATATTTATGCCAACGACTGATAAAAAAGAGGCACTCATAGAAACATTGGAAGCCAAAGGTTTTAAGTTTAAAGATGAGATAGAGAATGAAGAGGGTATCAAAGGGCTAGACTTTTACCGTTTAGATAAACCCTTTTACCATGATATTGATGCCATAACACTAAGCCTCATAGACATTGCAGAAGCACATGATGCTCAGTATGATGGCTGGGAAACTTCTGTGGTTAAATCATAACCCCTGAAGGATCTTTGGCTCTATTCATAATATTTGTGAGTGGAATAAGGTTCTCTTTTTCTTTATACTCAATACCATGCTTATGAAGATACTGTAATACAACAGAGATATATCCATCAAAAGCCTCTATGATTTCCTCACTTAACCCAAATGCAAAAGTGACTTCAGTTGGTACGATACCAATGACAATAGCTTCTGGTATTTCTTTACCTTGAAGCTCCATCATATCCATACACTGAATAATACCAATCTCATGAGCTCCACCATTGTTTAGCCCATAACCAGAAATTTCTTTGGCAGGTATAGCATAGATAGATGCAGGAGTATCATCAAGTTGTAGACAATCTAGCACAATTACATGATTATTTTCTTCTAATACATTAAAAAGATGAATACCCTCAACACCACCATTGATAACTTGTACTTTTGGTGAAAAAGTATAATTTTCATAGATATAACTAGCTGCATAAACACCTAAGCCATCATCTTTTTGTAGTACGTTTCCTATGCCTATGATTACCATGTTTTTCCGTTGTTTTAGAGTGTTAAACTATCAGTATTTTAGCAAAAAATAATTATATAAGTGCCTAAAAATATTATCTCTAATAAAAACACGAGCTAAAGTCTTCTATTACTTTTATCATATTTCTACAATATCAATCAATTGAAAATCCAACATTAAGGATATCAAAAATGAATACCAAAAATAAAAGAGATTAAAAAAAACCTCTCAAATCAACTATTACAGAAAAACTACCTAGAAAAATCTAAAAAAACCTATAACTTCCAAAGAAGTTAAGAAAAAACCCCTTTTTATGCTCCATTTCCCACCTAAATATCAATATTAGTAGCTATTTCACAATATTGCCAAAATTCAAATTCAAATTATTCCCAAGAATAGGTATCTTTTGCATCTTTCATGCTTTTAGAGTAAAGTTTATCAATTAAAAAGCAACCTGTGTTGCTAAATGGGCAAAAGGACGAGCATGAATGGCATGAAACAAGATAAAGAAATTAAAGTACTAGTAGATGTACTTTTTGAAGAGTATAAATCACTGACCATTCCGCCAGAACCAACAGCAAAAGTAGTTACGCGGAGTGAATTTTCACTTAAACGTGATCGAGATGAAGGCATAGGCATTCCATTTACAAAGGTTGGCAAACAGACAGGCTCAGATAAAATTCTTTATTCCATATACGATATAGCCTCGTTTGTCGTTTCTCGTAAAACAAAAGTAGCAAAATAATGAAAAAAATGTATATAGAAACTTATCATAAAATTCGATTATATCTTTCTTACATGATAACTATCATGGTTTCAATTCTATACCAAATAGAATGGAGTATTTCTGTTTTTATATTTTTTAATATATTAAATATGTCGTGGGAGCAAGGTGACCTAAGTCCCACTATCTACGATAGAGGTTCTTAGGGAATTTCGACTAACGTCTACATTTCACACCTTGTTGGGGAAACCCCAAACCCACGAGCTAACGCTCTTTTTTATTATATAAAGGAACAACTATTATGGCAAAATATAAGCAAGTTAAAGTCAATTTTAAACATGAAGATTTTGAAAAGTTAGAACTTTTAGCTAATTATGCAGAACTTTCTAAAGCTGAACTTATCCGAAAATCTTTGGGTAATTTTCTATCCCTAATGCGAGGGCGAAAAAAGGATTATCAAAAGTACCTACAAAGAAATTATCTTTGGTACGAGCAACTACAAATCTCAATCAAATCTCTAGGCATTGCAACATTCATAAGCAAGTGGATAGACAAGTTCTATCCTACTTAGTCCAAATTGAAAAACATTTAACGAATCTATTATGACTGTACACATTGAAAATGTAAGTGGTACTGGTGGAGGTTGGAGCGAATACACACTAGGTAAGTCAAATGATAGAGAACACGCAACTCTTATATGTGGTAACACCCTTATGGGTGATAACCTTATAGAAGATATAGAGTATAAGAGTGGTAACTATGTACGTATGGTAGTAAGCTTTGCTAAAGAGGATAACGTATCTGTAGAGCAGGGTGACAGCATCACAAAAGAATTTGTAGAAAACTATATGTACGGATATTCAAGTGATGAATATCACGTTGATATAGTCAGACATGAAGATACGGATCAACTTCACTATCATGTAAGATTTCCTAAAATCAACTTACTTACTAATACACAACTAAAAGTGTATTGGCATAAAAGTGATTTAAATTATGTAAAAGCGACTATCACAGACATAGCATACAAATATAACCTTATCATAGGACTGGACAAACGAAAGCTCACAAAAGACCCTTTGGAGAAGAAAAAACGTATTAAAAAGTGGAGAGAGCAACACGAACACAAACAAAAAGACCTAGATTTTACTACTAAGAAATCAAGAGAAATAGCAGAACTACAGCTAACAGACCATATTGCTGATGCTGTTCAAAGTGGGATTTTAACTAATCTTGATGCAGTTAAAGCAGAGTTGTTAGCTCTAGGGTTAAAAGTTACAAACGAGGGCTTCGATATGCCCAAATCATTTCATTATTTAACAGTAATGAAAGGTGATAATAAATTACGATTAAAAGGAGATATTTATGACCGAAGATTTTACAAACTTGACAGAGAAACTAGAACAGAGAAAATCAGCAGTAATACAAGCCTTACAGCAAGAAATAGAGGCGATAGAACAGATGGAAAACAAATTGCTATTGACTTACGAAGAGAGCGTAATAAACGTCTCAAGTTCATTGATAGACAGTATCAAAGTGGTAGAAAACGAGCAATTAGAAAAATACTCGAAGATAGTCAAGGTATCACTCTTGAACAGTCGAAAACAGCACAAACAGTTACTCAAATTTCTAGTACCTGGAGCATTTCTCCTGGGCGGGACTATAGGTATCTTGACAACACTATACATAATAAAATAAAGGCAGATTATGACAGCATTGGAACAAAAATTATTGACAGCACTAGAAAACGAGCAGAACGAAAAAGAAAAAGAGCAGAAAGCATTGCTCGCATTAATGCAATCATTACTAGACGAGCTAAAGATAGTATCCAGCCAACAAAGCAAGATTATAGAATTATTGCAGAAAGAAGGCGAGGGCGAAAACTTTTCCGAGCAGTTATTAAAAATATTGGCTCCGTTGTTCATGAGCTTACAACTGAACTTAAAAGAGGAGTTAGCAACTTTATTAAAGAAGCCCTAGCCCTACAGTCACAGGATGAAAAGAGTTTATCTAATAAAAATATGGAAGAATCAGAAAAAGAAACGCAAATAATTTTACCTACTTCCGATATGACAGCTGGATATAACCATGTAAATAGCAAAAATGAAGAGGTTACGATAAAAACTTCTCATAAATAACCTCCAAAGGGGATAAGATGTTTCTAAAAAATTATGTTTTTGATTGGTGTTTATAAAAAATTAGGGGACAAATAGGGGACAAAAGAAAAATTTGGAGATAGTGAGTAAAGTCATACAATGCCCTAGTATAGGGCATCATAGAGGATTAGTTAACTGTTACTTCAACAGCAGTACCTTCCCAGATACCGTGTTTTGTACAGTAACCATGTGCTACAAGGTTAAGTTTTTTACCTGTAGGGATGATTGTAAATGTAGTTGTGTTATGTGCTTTTACATTTCCAAGTGTTCCTGGGATGTATGTAGCTTGTGC
>CAZXGY010000140.1:0-4229 GCA_964640455.1 uncultured Sulfurovum sp. | reverse complement strand
CCAGGTGATGAAGTTATTATCCCTGCACCATATTGGGTAACCTACCCTGAGCTTGTAAAATATGCATCAGCAGTACCTGTCATCATAGAAACCACTGAAATTGGTAATTTTAAGATTACTCCTGAGGAGCTTAAAGCAGCTATCAGTCCAAAGACAAAGATGATTATTTTAACCACACCCTCTAACCCAACGGGTTCGGTTTACTCTAAAGAAGAGTTAGGAGCATTGGCTGAAGTACTTAAAGGTACCGATATTCTCGTGGCTTCAGATGAGATGTATGAAAAACTTGTTTATGACATAGACTTTGTTGCCGTTGCTAGTATTAGTGATGACATGTACCAAAGAACCATAACAATAAACGGACTTAGTAAGTCTGTGGCTATGACTGGTTGGCGTTTTGGGTATTTGGCTACACCTAAAAAAGAACTCATCGCAGCAATGAACAAACTTCAGTCACAAAGTACCTCTAACATCAACTCTATTACGCAAAAAGCTGCTATCCCTGCACTTCTGGGTGAAGTAGATACAGAGATTGAAAATATGAGAAAAGCCTTTGAGGGGCGTTGTGATGAAGCCGTTAAACTCTTTAATGAGATAGATGGTCTCTCTGTACTTAAACCTCAAGGTGCATTTTATCTTTTTGTAAATATAAAAGATATCACAAATGACTCTATAGAGTTTTGTAAAGAGTTACTTCAAACCACTGGTGTTGCCGTAATCCCTGGTATAGGCTTTGGATCAGAAGGATACTTTAGATTCTCATTTGCTACCGATATGACTACTATCCGTGAGGGTATCAGACGTATAGAAAAATTTGTCAAACAAAAAAAAGCTTAATCTTTAGATGGAAGTTTAAACTTCCATCTTCCTCCCCTCATATAATATAATATAATATAAGGATTACCTATGCTTACATTCTTTAAAATCACTTTTCTTTTCTCTTTTCTTATACTCTCACTACATGCTGAACCTGAAAAAAACACACGTGAAAAACTAAACCTATCTATGATTATCTCAGGTGGTGTAAGCCTTGGTGCTTATGAAGCAGGCTATAACTGGGCAATGATTAAAATGCTTAGTAAAATACGAGATGAGCATGGACAGCTTGTTGAACCTGTATTAAGTTCAGTTGCAGGAGCATCTGCTGGCTCTATTAATGCTTTACTTTCTGCCATGTATTGGTGCCAAAAAGAGTCTGTACCTTTACACAATACCGTAGAAGATAACTTATTTTATGAGACATGGGTAAACCTTGGCATAGAAGACCTTGTCATTAGAGGTAAAGACCCAACAAATAAAAACAGTTTATTTACAAGAAGAGGTCTAGAAGAAAAAGGTGAAACTATTATAAAGCACCTCAAAAAACCAATCTTTAGAAAAGACTGTGAAGTTCCACTTGGTGTTTCTGTTACAAAAGTCAGACCTATTGTAGAAAATATTAGCGGTATTAAAGTAAAAAATCAAAACTTCTCAGTACCTCTTGTTTTTAAAGAAAAGAATGGACGTGGAATTGTTGAAAATAATGAACTCCCCCCAAGTACTGCCTTTCACCTCTCCATCCCCGGTATAGAAAAAGACAGACAAAAGTTGGTCAATCTGCTATTTGCTTCTGGTGCATTTCCAGGTGCGTTCCAACAAGTAAAATTGGATTATAGATATAAAGGTAAAAATCATTCACATTATTTCATAGATGGTGGACTGTATGATAATGTGCCTTTAGATTTAGCTATTGAACTTAATCATGATGCTACACACTTTTTATTTATGGATCCTTCTAACATACGAAAAGAGATTGTACTAGATGAAATAGATGCCCCTGAAGAGTTGCCTGTTGGATTTATAACGACTAATTTAATTCCTGTTTTTAGTAGTTTTGGTATTATGCAGTCCATGAAGCTCTATGATGCTATCAATAAAAACTTTAGAGAAGACTCAGATAAAACACTCATACTTTCTTCTCGTTATCATCCTATTACAGGAAAATTTCTAGGACACTTTGGTGCATTTCTAGATGTCAACTTCCGCGAATATGACTATTATGTAGGTGTATATGATGCCATTTACCATCTTGCAGAGTCACTTAAAAAAAGAAACAAAAGATTTGCTAATATTTCTCAAGTAAAACTCATGAATCGTCTGAAAACAAGGCTAGGTTTAGCTAAAGTTCCTGAAGCATTGGCAGCCTATAAGCTCTTTTTAAATACTGAGTTTTATCATAAAAAACCAAAAACCACAGATAAATTTTCTTCTATATACAATGCCTTCAACATTAAACTACCAAATGAAAAACGCTATGAGAATGACGAATTTAAATCATTTCTCATAAAATTAAATATGCATTACCTAAAAAAGTCTCCTGATTCTTTTATAGTTAAAGCAAAAAAAGATATTGATAACTGGCACAAAAGACCGATGCGTTTTATTGTCAATCGTATTACTACACTTGAAAATGACAGAGCAGAAGTATATGAAAACCATCAAGGTATCGCTACCATGACAAATATAGGAGCTTGGGCCGGTGCAACTTTTCTCAAAAAGAAAGAAGGACTACAAATTGCACCCCTAGATGTACCCCATGATGAAGGGCTTGAAGGATTCCGTACAGCTTTAAGATTCATACCTGGAGAAATAGCTACTGATCTAAGTAATGGTGGTATGAGTTTAGGATATTCAGCACTATATTATAAGAATATGGAATTTCTTAGTGGCTTGGAAGCTAAAGCATCTTTTGTAGTTGCCGATAAGACATCCAATTTTGCTCGTGTAGATGTCAATGTATTTAAAGAGTATGATGATACCTTTAAATTTGGTGGAGGGCTAAGTTTCTTTGGAGATATGGAAGGTGGATTCTGCAAACAAAAAAGTGCATTTGGATTAAATGCCTATGTAGATATTGTAGATATATTTAGACTTACCTATATCTACAGAAGTGGAGATAAAGATAAGGTTGATAAGAATTATCTTTACTTCGGAATTGAAAATATTCCTAGTTTAATATACTGGTTAAATCGATAATATTTTAAAAGAAGAAATAATGATAGCTACTTCTTCTTTTTCTTTGTCATATACTCCATACCATACCACACAGTACCTATGATAGAAAATAGTATCACAGGTGCTATCCATGGCTTCTCTTTTATATAACTAAACACAGAAATGATAGCTTCACTTGAATAGTATGCCGTAAGCCCAATGGTGAGTACAAAGATGATAGATGCAAAAATATTATAAAATCCGAACTTTTTAAAATCATACTTTGAGAGTGCCATAGAGATAGGAACTAAGGTTTTAATACCATAGAGGAACTTTTGTATAAAAATAGCCCATACACCATACTTACGCAAAATAAGTGTTGCTAACGCAATCTTACGTTTGTGTTTTGCAAAGTATGGTTGTATCTCTTTTTTCTGGTATTTACCAAGGTAGAAAAGAAACATGTCTCCCATATAGTTCGATACACTTGCTACGGCAAGTGCAGTGGTTAAGTCCATCTTACCCATAAAGCTAAACACACCAGCAGCTGCGACGATAAACAACGAACCACCAAAAGCAAAAAAAGCTACTGCAAAGTAACCCCATGTCTCTAAAGAACCAAAATCCATAAAATATCCTAAGTTTTAAAGTAAAGAATCATATCTAAAATAGATTAATACTATAATCAGCGTATGGGTCTCTTTTCTATCTTTTAAACTTTTTTATAAAGAAGTATAATATACCTATGAGTAAGCATATTAACAATGCAAATTGAAGATAAAATTCTTTGACTGATTGGCTAATCTGTTCTTCACATTTTTGATGTTCTTGGTCAAAGTTATGTTTGTCAAAGTAAATATCTATAATGTTTGTCTTATTATTTTTATATTGTAGATTTATTTTTTGTATGAGTTTTAAATTTTTACTCTCTTTTAATGCGTATAGCTCTTTTGTATTGATAATATTTTCTGAATCATTATATACAGTAGAGGTAAACTGATTAGTATTATTACCTCTAGAACGTTCTACATTACCATGTATACGATAATAGGTGTCTTTCTCTGAGATAAAAGCAAATTTTTCTTCAGGTATATCGACATAGCCCCCTGTATTATCTTGTATTGCCTCTTTTGATTCATCTAGTTTATTACTATTTAAAGTCATCGTAAATTCTTCTTTTCTTGAATCACTATTAAAAAAATTACTGTCAAGTTTCACCACGTTGTACCATTTCAAAAGCAATATCTTGAAAAACA